>JAQRMX010000025.1 GCA_028599125.1 Alphaproteobacteria bacterium
TTCTTGTAGATAGTCACTGTCATCTGGATTTTCCAGAATTTGAAAGTGAACAGATAGAAATTATTTCTCGTGCAGCAGAGCAGGGCATTGGCTGCATGGTTACGGTCAGTACAAAAATTCAGAATCTGGACCGTATACTTGCTGTCGCAAAGCGCTTTCCCTCAGTTTATTGTTCAGTGGGGACTCACCCACATTACGCTTCTGAACCTTGGGAACGTGCTCTTACAATAGAGCAGATCATTTCAGCGGCAACTTCTTATCCAAAAATTGTTGCAATTGGCGAGTCAGGACTGGATTTTCACTACAACAAATCCACACCTGATGATCAATATGCGTCCTTTCGGAAGCACATTTCTGCAGCACGGGAGACAGGTTTACCTTTGATCATTCACTCACGTGAAGCAGAGGAAGGAACTCTGGATATTCTCCGCGAAGAAATGAAGAAAGGGACTTTTAATGCTATTCTTCATTGTTTTTCATCAAAACGTATACTTGCCGAAAGTGCAATTGAACTCGGATGTTATATCTCTTTCTCGGGTATTCTCACTTTTAATGCCTCCGATGAGCTTCGCGAAATTGTCCGGGATTTACCGCTCAACAGATTGCTTGTGGAAACAGATGCACCATATCTTGCACCCATTCCTCATCGCGGACAACGAAATGAACCTTCTTATCTACCCCATATATCCGCATGTTTGGCCAATATAAAGGGCTTATCTCATGAAGAAATGGCTAAAATAACAACAGAAAATTTTCTTCGGCTTTTTGACAGGATCAAACTTGGATAAAAATAACATTGAGGTCAGGAGGTCAAAAATGAATCTAAGGATCAGTATTCTCGGATGTGGTCCATCTTCTGGTGTACCTCAGATCGGAAATCAGTGGGGTGCGTGTGATCCACAAAATCCGCGTAATCGCCGCCAACGTCCATCTCTCCTTGTACAACGGATAAATTCGTTGGAAAATCAAGGAGAAATCATTTCAGAGAGCCAAGAGAAAATAACATCCGTGCTTATAGACACTTCACCAGACATACGAATGCAACTTTTAGGCCAGCATATCTCACAGCTTGATGGCGTAATTTATACACATGAGCATGCCGACCATACACATGGCATTGATGATTTGCGTATTATTGCAAAAAACGGAAAACGACGAATAGATACCTATATGTCAGAATATACCTATTCTACCATGATCCAACGCTTTTCTTTCTATTTTCCATCACCTCAAAAAACCTTGTATCCTCCTATTCTTGAACCTCATATCATTCGTAAAGATCAACGCCTGAAAATTGAGGGCGCCGGTGGTCCCATAGATATTCTCCTGTTTGAGCAATATCATGGTGAAAATATTTCTCTTGGCATCCGTTTTGGCAATGTAGCTTATTCTACCGATCTTAATGATTTACCTGAAAGCTCTCTGTATGCGCTTGAGAATCTGGATTTGTGGATTCTTGGTGCGTTACGCTACAGGCCGAAGCATTCGAGCCATTTCACTATTTCTGATGCCCTTAATTGGATTGAACAATTCAAGCCAAAACGCGCCATATTGACAAATATGAATATTGATCTGGATTATGAAGTTCTGCAACGTGATTTGCCAGATGGCATTGAGCCAGCCTATGACGGTATGGTGATTGAGATCTCTGAGGCAACTAAGGGATGACAGGAAGTTAAGACAGATGAGGACCCCATGAGGCTATTATGCGAATATGCGTGTGCCAGACGAATTCGACCGGGACGTGCGTCGTTCTACAACCTACAAGACATTGAATAATTTAAGTCTTAGTTTGAGTTTAAGATTCTCATATCTAAAATCCAGCGGTAAATGATAGTGATCAAGAGGCCTTTGTCTTATATTACGTAATTCGCATAATGTATATTATGGTACAATATGTATTGTATTACTTGTAAGTACTCTGAGGAAAATCAACTCCAATCCACCTAGACAGGAAGTTGAAGAGATTGGTGTTGATTACATTGCACAAACACAACTCCCCAAGTTTGACCAAAATCCAGATTACCTTGATGAGAGAAAACGAGAAGATTTTCTCAGAAACAACAAACTCCGACTCCTTCGTGACTACCAACTAAAAGCAGTTAGAGCAGTTCAAAGCAGCATTGCAGAAGGAAAAGACAGGTTCTTGTTGGAGATGGCAACAGGAACAGGAAAAACCCTCACCTCATCAGCAATCATCAAGATGTTCTTGCGTCTCTACAATGTGAAGAGAGTTCTATTTCTCGTTGACCGCATTGAGTTGGAAAGTCAGGCACAAAAAGAATTTGATGAAGTCCTAAAGAATGATTTCAGAACTGTAGTTTGGAAAGAAAACCAATCTGATTGGACAAAGGCAGAGATTGTCGTTTCAACCGTTCAATCTTTTGTAAGTCGTAACAAATATAGAAAAGTCTTTCGTCCAGACCACTTTGACTTAGTCATTTCAGATGAAGCACATCGTTCTCTTGGTGCAAGAAGTCGCAGAGTTTTTGAATACTTTATTGGGTTCAAGTTAGGACTAACTGCAACACCCAAAGACTATCTGAAGTCTGTCGATATTGAGGATGTTACACAGACTGACCCTAGACAGTTAGAGAAACGATTGATGTTGGATACTACACCACTTTTGGGTGCGAGAGTGGTGAACCAACATGCTGAAAACGGCCTGAGCAATCAGGCCACTCAATTCCACTGATAATCGATGAGCTTCGTACGCTTCATCTTTACTTATTTTTTCATCACCATATCGTACCCCGGCACTGCATTGAATCTTGCTAATCAGATTTTTATCCACTGCAAAAAGACCATTCTCTTCTGCTAACATAGAAATATCTTTTAACCGATGGTGGCGAGGAACGTCCGCTTTTTTTATTGTCAGAAATGTTTTAAATGACTTCTCAACTGTTTGTAACGAAGCCCATTTTGATAATCCATAGTGAGGTGGATTTGATATCAAGTGATTAACCGCTGAGTCTATATCGCCCAAAATTTCGGTCACCATAGGAAGATCTCGTATTTGACATATTGCTTCCATTGCTTGATAAGCAGCAATATATGAATCAGCAATAGCTCTTAATTCTCTAGAGTTTAACGCTGCAGACAAACCAATAGGGAGATCTGTAATTCTGTCAATGATATCAAACTTCACAGTCCCCCAGATTCCTGGAAACTGAGCCTCCCAAAAATCCCCGCGAATCATGATAGCTACGCGACCAGGTCCCGCTGGCATTCCCAGCTTGTTTCCATACCTTTCCTCGAACCAAGAAAAAATTCTGATAGTTAGGTCATCTCCTGTGTAGACAGCGCTGTCACCGGCCGATCCTTTGTAGGTCATTCTAAGACCAAGATTTAATGATTTTGCAATCTTAAAAAGGCCTTTTATTGGTCGTGCATGAGGTGGTATTTCTTCCTCTCTAAGAAACGAATCCACTATCTCCATCATAGAAATGAATTCTTCCTCCGATGTAGGTAATTCAATTTGAAGCATCATTCTTCTAACTTATATTTTACATAACGAAATCTATTCCACTGTAACTGACTTGGCTAGATTCCGGGGCTGATCCACATCCGTTCCCCGGTGCACAGCAACGTGGTAAGCAAGCAATTGCATGGGCAAGGCATAAACAATGGGCATAATCATCTCAGGCATATCCGGCATAATGATCGTCCGCCCCGTAGGCAGACCTGAAGAGGCCCCTTTCTCGTCAGTAATGACAACTATCTGCCCTCCCCTGGCAGATACTTCTTCAATATTTGATAAGGTTTTCTGAAAAAGGTGATCATAGGGGGCGAGGAAAATGACAGGCATGTTTTCATCAATCAAAGCGATAGGGCCATGTTTGAGTTCACCGGCAGCGTAGCCCTCAGCGTGAATGTATGAAAGCTCTTTTAATTTCAGCGCTCCCTCCATGGCGAGAGGGTAATTAACACCGCGCCCCAGATAAAGAACATTCTGCGCTTTGGAAAGCCAGCGGGCAAGCTCTTCTATTTGTGATTCAAGCTTTAAAACTGTCGCACATAAATGAGGTAATTTCCCTAGAGGCTGCACTAGACGTTGCGTTGTAGACGCATCAAGCACATGACGCTGCCGGCCTGAAAAAATCGCAAGTATAGCCAGAACGGCCAGCTGGCAGGTAAAAGCCTTTGTCGATGCAACTCCGATTTCTATTCCTGCAAGAGTCGGGAAGAGAATATCAGTTTCTCGCGCCATTGAAGAGAGCAAAACATTAACAATGGATCCGACATTTTGTTTCCCTTTCTTGCAATCCTTAAGCGAAATGAGAGTATCCGCTGTCTCCCCGGACTGTGAGATGAATAAAGCGACGCCGTCTTTCTCAAAGGGTATATCGCGGTAGTGAAATTCAGATCCTACATCAATATCAACGGGTAATTTGGCTAGACGTTCAAACCAGTATTTAGCAATCAAGCCAGCATAATATGCGGTTCCGCAGCCGGATAATAAAAGACGGTGAGAATTCGAAACATCAAAGATTTTGCCGTCTTCCTGGCCTACTGGCAAGCGGATCGTATCATCCGCAAAATTGACATAATGTGCCAAAGTACGCCCAATGGACTCTGGTTGCTCATGAATTTCTTTAAGCATGAAGTGTCGATAATCACCCTTCCTGACTGTCATTGCAAGTCTAGGCAACTGATGTTCCGAGCGTTGAATAGGTGCATTGTTTTTATCAAAAATATCCAGATTATCTGCGGTAAATAAGGCCCAATCATCGTCTTCAAGGTAAATGGCACGGCTAGTGAAAGGAGCTAATGCCATGGCATCTGAACCTACGAACATTTCACCATCCCCTAGACCGATCACCAGGGCAGCACCTCTACGGGCAGCGGCCAGCAAATTCTCATGGTCACGGAAAAGAACAACAAACGCGAAGGCACCCTCCAATTGTTGCAAGACCTGCTGCATAGCCATGGCGGGCGTCTTCCCGCGATTAAGTTCTAGTGTCAGAAGTTGTGCAATGACTTCAGAATCGGTTTCACTTGAACACTCAATTCCCTTTTCATTGATCCTTTTTTTCAGGCTTCGGAAATTCTGAATAGTACCGTTATGCACAATAGCCAGGCGATCAGTGATATGAGGATGAGCGTTAGACTCAGTCGCAGCACCATGAGTTGCCCATCGAGTATGTCCAATCCCGATGCGACCAGAAAGCGTTCTCTGATTGAGCATGGATTCAAGATTATACAATTTTCCTACCGCACGGCATCGTTCAATCTGACCCTCATGCAAAACAGCAAGGCCTGCTGAATCATATCCCCGATATTCAAGGTTTTTCAACGACCTGAGGATCAGAGTTGAAACCGCCGTCTTGCCAATTATTCCAAATATCCCACACATGATTTTCTGACCTTCTTTTTTCTCCCTCTTCTTTCTTTCCATCCGGCATAACCCAATAACTATCGTGTGTGGTGCCTGGTTGTTCTGAATGTAAACGGAGATAACTGTCAATATCCCGTCAATGTTTTTTTGCTTCGCAATTTTTCCTTGTTTTTCTCTGATCTGCTTTGTGAAAGTCTGCGGATTTTTTTTTCCTGGTGATCAGGGGGCTACGTCTAAACGCCAGAGTATTGGCTTCAATGGGCATTGTAATCACGCTCCCTGCACCGATATAGGCGTTTGTACCGATCTTGAGTGGTGCAACGAGAGAGCTATTTGAACCAATAAAAGCACCTGCAGAAATTTCAGTACAATGTTTGTGAACGCCGTCATAATTGCACGTAATTACTCCGGCACCGATATTTACACCGTCACCAACCGTTGCATTCCCTACATAACTGAGATGTTTTATTTGTACTCCGGATGCTATTTTTGCGTCCTTGAGTTCAACAAAATTACCTATTGTAGCGTCTTGATCAAGGGTTACACCTGGGCGTAAGTGTGAAAAAGGGCCAATATTCACATTTTCAGCAATTTTGCCCCCAGTTATCTCACAGAAAGAGCGGATGATTGTACCACGCGCAACTGAAACTCCGGGACCAAGGACAACGTAGGGTTCAATAAGAACATCAGATTCCAGAAGAGTATCGTAAGAAAGAAAAACCGTTTCAGGTGCAATCATGGTCACACCCTTAGCAAGGGCTTCATTGCGAAGACGATTTTGCATGAGCGATTCGACATATGCAAGTTCGGCACGATTGTTAATACCGGTGCCATCTTCTTCCGAACATTCAACAACAGCAATACGGAGCTGTTTCTGATGTGCCAATAAAGGCAAATCACTTAGATAAAATTCGCTTTGTGCATTGTCTGAATCAACAGATTCAAGAAGTGAGAGGGCATGAGCGCCGCTGAGCGCCATAATGCCGCTATTACAGAAAGTGATTTCGCGTTCTGACTGGCTTGCGTCACGATATTCCCGGATTTCAATAAGATTCTGGTCTTTATCACGTATCAGGCGACCATAGTGCCTAGGGTTAGATGCGTGAAATCCAAGAACAACCACGTGTGCGCCTCCAGCCAGTTCCTTGCGTATATTTATCAAGGTTTCAGAGCGGATAAGGGGCGTATCACCGAACAAGATCAAAATATCATCAATTCCCTTTTTCCACGCAGAACGTGCAGCGAGTACGGCATGAGCCGTACCGAGACGGTCCCGTTGTTCAAAAAATGAGATATTCCTCTTGCCGATTATCTTATTTCCTGTTTCGTTTGCATAGGAGACCAAATCACTCATTTCCGGTCCGTGGACAAACGCTATTTTTGAAGCTCCAGCCGAAACTGCGGCATCCATGACATAGCCGACCATTGGCTGACCCGCGAGAGCGTGCATGACTTTCGGTTGATGAGAAAGGAAACGTTGCCCCTTACCAGCGGCCAGAACAATGCCAAGACATGAACGTTGTGACATGAATTTCTTTCAACCCGTTGTTTTTTCGGGAAACAGACTCTGGCCTGCCTGACTCAAACGGCCCCGCAGAACCATCTATGTTCAAAGCAAAACTGACAGCTTTATGATCCCCAGTAATGCCTGACTGATATAAACGATTTCCTCATTACTAACAGTCACAAGGCATTCTGACTGATTTTGCTTTGAACAAATAATGATACGGAGCAACTCACCTGACTTTAATATTTAAAAATAACACGGATCAGGCAATGCGAACAGCCGCTATCAGCTTCATGCTTATCTATTCCATCCTTTTTATTCAC
>JAQRMX010000026.1 GCA_028599125.1 Alphaproteobacteria bacterium
TTTTGAACAAGTTGATGAAGCCGCACGCAGTGAAAAGAGAATGATCCCTTCGGCCAAGATTCAGTTTATACAGAGCGCGGAAGCTGGTGTTATGAGTCGGGTTCTTGTTAGGTCCGCTCAAAAAGTGGGCAAGGGCATGCTCTTTGTATGGCTTGATGATACCCCGATCCCATCAATTTTTGATGAACAGGAGGCGTATCACAGGCGCAAATACAGCAGTTTCGATAAGAATATGAAGAAAACAAAAACACAGAGTCTTATGCCTGCCCATTTGTTATCAAGAAGGTTCTGCAGGTCTTTTGTGAAGTGCAGGCAGATCTGATGCGTATCCGTACCAATAAGCTGAAAACGTTCATGTCTGTTCTGTTAGAGCCTGTCGAACAGCGTCAACGTTCACTCAACGAGGTATATGCAAACCATAAACGCATTTCTGGATCCCTTGATTTACTGCATCGTGAACGTGAGCTCCTCCAGCCGTTGGCAAAGGGCAAGATTATTTCTGAAACAGAAATTCTCAGAACGAGAAAAGAAATTTCAAGTCTTGAGAGGCATCTGAACGCCATAATTGAAAGAATTGAGCAGATTAAAGCGGTGGTGCGTGAGGCACAGCTGCAATTTGATGAGCAGAATCAGGCGCCACGTGAGGAATTTCTCTCCGAAATGAACAAGAGAAATGGTGAGCCTTCTTTTTTTTTTGAGACCATGCGCGGTGCAGCTAATCGTCTGAAAAATGCTGAATTCTCTTGTCTTGTCAATAGTGTGTTGAACAAACTGGAGATCAATAAGATCGGAGGAGTGGTGAATGCGGGCCAGAAGATTATTGGCATTGTTTTACTTATGAGGATGAGCTTTTAATTGGAACTCGTGTGAACCCGAAGGATATCGCCTTCATACGTCTGATTCAGTTCGTTAATATCAAGATTATTGCTTATTTTCAATTTTTGGAGGCATTGATGGTCAGGTTGATACGATTTCTGCTGACGGGACTTATGATGAGAGAACGCCGGGGAGTTATTATACTGTTCTGGTTAGTCGCAGGAAGAGTGCGTTAGAGCGGAATGGGGAAATTTTTCCTATTCCCCGGTTATGGTGAGTCAGTTTTATATTTTAACAGGCAAGAAAAGCATTTTACATTATTTATTTAAACCCATAACAAAGCGCGGTATGAGGCGCTTCGTGAGAGATAATGAGTCAGATTAATAGAGGTTCAGGAGTCGTTACTCCCTCTTGTTCATCCCATCAGTTTCGTATTTTCAAGCGTAGTGGGGAACGGCGTGCGTTCCGTCTTGAACGAACATTTTGGGCTGTTCTGGAACGTGCCGCCAAGCAGCAAGAAAAGCGCATCGGAGATCTAGTTTTTGATATTATTTACCAAAGCGAGGACGCAAATAATCTAAGCTCTGTCTTGCGGGGCTATGCGTTAAGCTGGCTTGATGAACAGGCCCGTGTCCACAGTGTGAAACTGGTCTCTGAGGCTGCATTTGTAGTTTTCAATACATCTCCGTCTGCGGGGTTTATTTTTGATGAAAACCGCCATGTCATTTCCTACAATAAGGCCATGATTGGTTTTATGAATCAATGTGCCGGATCCAGCTCAGTGGAAATCAGGGAAGTACGTCTTTCATTTGAATTAACGATTCCAAGTATTTTTGAAATCATTGGCAACAAGTCCGGAAAGGTCGTTGAGTGCGGGTTTCGTTTTGTTTTCAGCGGGAAAACCGTAGCTGAGCGGGCAAGGATCAGTCAATTGGTTACCCTACCACATGAGCCACGACGATTGCTTGCATTTGTGCTCTGATTTCTTTTGCCCGTTCTCCTTTTTTGCGTAGAAGGGCTACTTTCGGCGCAATTGTTTTTGTTATCGTTTCTGGTTTTTCTTTCCTGCGTCCTTTTTTGATCGGGCTTGAAGTCATTATTGGCACAATCTGCATTTGGAAAAAATTCCTCTGTTTTCCAAAATTTTCTGTTTCTTTAGCATTCAGTTCATGTGAGTCTGTTTTTTGTTTAGGAAAGGTGAAACAGGCGGCCTGGAGAGACGTCCGCATGACGGTCCTTTGCTTTTATTTTTTGTGAAATCATTCTGTTTTAAGCTTTGAAACTGTGAGACCGCCGTCTTTTTTCATTATAGCAGTAAAATACAAAAAATTACCTTTTTACAGTTTTTTATAATTTCTTGTTAAGATGTTATATTAATAATGTGGTTATATATATCCTGATTATATGCTGCTCTCGCAGACTCGCTTAATCCGTTGCGATCTTAACCTTAACTTATTAGAGGGCAATATTTCAAACCCTGCGGGAGAAGATTTTTGCAGGGAAGGCCTCGTTGGTTTTTTAGCGGAATTTAATATTTGCTTTTTATTCCAATAATTTACGCTTTTTTCTGCATTAAAAATATACATTTGATAATCATACTTTTTTTGATTGTATATGGAAAATGTTTTTGTGAATCAGGTGTATGTTTCTCAGTGGTTGGATTGTTGCTGGATCCTGAATTTATTTTTGGTACGACCTTTCGGTGAAATGGATTTTCGTCTGTATTTTTTGGCTTCTTCGGTGAGAGGGTTTCAGGAGCCGATCTCTGGGGTTTCATGAATCAGAAAGAACAGGCAAAGGAGAAAGTGAACAGAACGATAAATCAAAAATCTTACGACACTCGAGACTCTGTTTAGACATCCGTCTCCGGTGATGCTGATTTTCTGCTTATAAAAGCAGGGTTGGCGCCGAACCTGTTTGCGCGTGCTGCTGAGCGGATTGAGTTATCGGCGAAAATAATCAGTAGTTCCATACTGAAACTCATTTCTCTTTATCTTCCCTGCTTTATTTATCTGAAGCTCGATTTTCCTGTTGTTCTCCTATCTGTCAGACAGCAGAGGGAAATTTGTCTTTTTTGCCTGAATGGAAAGGGATCAAAGAGATGGGATTGAAGGAGTTTGAAGAGATTTATCTTAGCCAATTTATTCTTGTAAAGCCGGAATATCCAGCCACGGAGATAAGCCATTTACTGATGTCCAATCCCCGGAAAGTTCATCAAAAGTTCGTCAATGGTTTTAGGGAACCCTGAAGCGTTACTGGCATCGTTATTTCTATGTCATCATTGCTTCTGTTATCATTAACCTGATGGCATTAGCGATGCTCTTGTTTGGTATGGACGTCTATGAGTGTGTTTTACCGAACAAGGCCACATTGACTCTTCCCGTCTTTATCTCTGGGAATTTGTCTTTGATTTTTTGTTGAAGAAAGTGTAGCTCATGGGTGGCGTAGTCTGCGGTTGTGCTGTTTTTTATACGGTTAATTAGCCAGTTTTTGTATGTTTTTCTTTTTCTATGTTCCCATGCTGAAATGGTTCTGTTTTATTTTCGCTCTATTTCTTTCACTGGATTATACTCTTTCTGCATTGATAATACGGAACAGTGCGGAGGACATTTATGTTATTGTGGCTTATTTTTGCTCTTATGGTTGCCGCTGCGGTATGGTGTCTTGTCTGGCCTCTGGGTGTCAGGAAGCGTCCCGTAACTTTGCGTGATGCGGACGTTTCTGCTTGCCGGGTTCAGCTTAAGCGCCTAGAAGAGGATCGTTTTCATGATGTGATTGCTGAAACTGAGGCCTTTCTTGCAGAGGCGGAGCTTTCCCGCCGTCTTTTGCTTGCCGCAGATCATACGTCCCCGGAGCGTTTTGCTGTTCTTGCCGTCAGCCGTTTCCGGGCATCTTTTTTGGTGTTTCTTTTTGTTTTCGGGAGTCTTGGTGTTTATTTGCTCCACGGAAGCCCCGGTTTATTGCAAATTCCTGTATCCGTACCGTTACGCATGCCGGGGCCGGACACCGTGGATCTGAACTCAATGATTGTAAGAGTTGAAACATATCTTGCTTCTAACCCTGATGAGGGGCAGGGGTGGGATGTCATTGCGCCCGTTTATATGCGTCTGAAACGCTATCGGGATGCTGCGCACGCTTTTGCAAATGCGGTCCGCTTGCGTGGTGCCACGGCCCGTCGCCTTTCCGGCCTCGGTGAGGCCTTGACTCTTGAGCAGGGAGGGATTGTCCCTCCTGATGCCAGGAAGATTTTTCTTGAAGCAAGCAAGCGTGATCCTGCTTTGGTGATGCCTCGCTTTTATCTTGCTCTGTCTTTGAAGCAATCCGGTGCTGTTGAAGAAGCCTTGAAGGTCTGGAAAAATCTGGAAGCAGAAGCACCCCCTGATGCGCCTTGGTTGCCTTTGATAAGCGCATATATTGCATTCGCATCATCGTCACCACGGGATCAAGACGGGGAAAAAGGGCCAACGGGTATATTGACGATGAGTCCGCAGGATTTATTGTTTGTTGAGGGTATGGTCTCCCGTTTAGCCTTGCGTTTGGACGAATACGGGAAAGATTTGGCTGGCTGGATGAAGTTGATCCATTCTTACGTTGTTCTGGACAGAAGGGACGAGGCGTCTGCGGCATTGCGACGCGCGCGCCGGCATTTTTCTGCTCAAGAGTCTTCGCTTGCACGTTTGAGTAAACTTGCAGAGGATACGGGGCTGGAGGCAGAGACAGGATCTGAAGCGAAAGATGAGTAATATTTTATGAAACGTAAGTGGCGGCGTTTGTTTTTAATCGGTCTTTTTGTATCATTTTTTTCTACAGCAGTAGGGAGCACGCTATATGTCCTTTCACGTCTGGATGTATTGACATTTTTTTACAGCCCGACTGACCTCGTCAGGAAAAATATTCTGTCCGGGTTTCGCCTGCGGCTCGGTGGTCTGGTAGAAGAGGGAAGCGTTGATCGCTCTTCTGGGAAGATGGTTAGCTTCAGGGTTACAGATTTGAAACAATCTATTCTTGTACGCTATACGGGTATTCTTCCGGCCCTTTTTCGCGAAGGGCAAGGGGTTGTTGTTGAGGGCATTCTAGGGAATGAGGGTGTGTTTATTGCCGACCGTGTTATGGCTAAGCATGATGAGGTTTATATGCCTCCTGAGGTTGCAGAATCTTTGAAAGAGAAGGATATATGAGTGTGTCAGGTTCTTTGACGAGTGAGGGTGGGCATTAATGATTGCCGAGATTGGACACTTTTCTCTGGTTCTTTCGCTTTTTCTATCCCTTGTGCAGGCTATCGTGCCGCTCTGGGGGGGCATGAAAGGCGATGTCCGTCTCATGAATATGGCCTTTTTTACCTCTTTCGGTCAGTTTTTTTTCACCCTTTTTGCTTTTTTCTGCCTGGTAGGCGCTTATATTTTTTCTGATTTTTCTGTCCTGAACGTCTGGCAGAATTCACATTCTGCAAAGCCGCTCTTCTATAAGATTTCGGGTGTTTGGGGCAATCATGAAGGTTCAATGCTCCTCTGGGGCCTTGTTCTTTCCTTCTGGGGCTGCCTGTTTTCTCTTTTCAGTGCGCATTTGCCATTACGCCTGAGAGCTGATGTTCTTTCTGTACAAGGGGCGATCGGCGTTGCCTTTTTCCTTTTCATTCTTTTCACATCGAATCCTTTTCTGCGTCTTGAAACTGTGCCTTTTGATGGAGAGGGTCTCAGTTCGGTTTTGCAGGATCCAGCACTCGCGATTCATCCTCCTCTGCTTTACATGGGTTATGTTGGTTTTTCTCTTGCTTTTTCGTTTGCTGTCGCGGCTTTGATTGAGGGCCGGATTGATGCGGCATGGGCGCTTTGGGTCCGTCCCTGGACGCTTCTTGCTTGGCTTTTTCTGACCGGGGGAATCGCTATGGGGTCTTGGTGGGCTTACTATGAGCTGGGCTGGGGGGGGTGGTGGTTCTGGGATCCTGTAGAGAATGCGTCTCTTATGCCATGGCTGACGGGAACGGCTCTTCTTCATTCTGCTGTTGTGATGGAAAAGCGTGGGGCATTGAAGATATGGACGATTCTTCTTGCGATTCTTACCTTCTCCCTCTCCCTTCTTGGGACTTTTCTGGTTCGTTCCGGTATTCTAACCTCTGTTCATAGTTTTGCTGTTGATCCGGCGCGAGGTCTTTTTATTCTTTTCATTTTAGGATTTTTTACTGGTGGCAGTCTCATTCTTTTCCTGTGGCGTGCGCCCCTTTTGCAACAAGGTGGTCTGTTTGCGCCGATAAGCCGGGAAGGTGCGCTTGTTGTGAATAATCTTTTCCTCCTTTCTTCAACAGCAACGGTGTTGATTGGAACGTTTTATCCACTTTTGCTGGATCAGTTGACCGGTACGAAGATTTCTGTAGGGCCGCCCTTTTTCAATCTGACCTTTGGGCCTTTGATGTGTATTTTGCTTGTTCTTTTACCTTTTGGTCCCATGTTACCCTGGAAACGGGGAGATATTTTGGGAGTTGCGCAGCGTCTGGTTTTTGTTGCGTTTTTTTCCATACTGGGGGCAGCTCTCCTTGTCTGGATCAAAGGGGGGGGACCTTTATGGGCATTGTCAGGTTTGGGATTGGGGTTATGGCTTGTTTCCGGTGCTTTTTTTGAAGTTCTCTGGCGTATTAAATTTTTTCGTGGCAGCCCCGGGGAGAGTTGGATACGGTTCAAGAGTTTGCCGCGTTCATCTCTGGGAACGATGTGTGCCCATGCAGGAGTGGGTATAACTGTACTTGGCGTGTTTGCGATGGTCCTGTGGCAGGAGGAACATCTTGCTGTCATGTCCCCCGGAGATAAGGTGGAAATTGCAGGTTATGATCTCTATTTTGAGGGGACGGCTCTGCGTAAGAAAGAGAATTATACGGAACGAGTTGGTTTTTTCAAATTGCGGGAAGGCGGCGTTCTGAAGGCGGATATTGAGGCGAGCCGACGAAGCTATGTGATGCCGCGTGAAACAATGAGTGAAGTCGGTCTTAGCTCATTTCTGGCTGGTGATCTTTACGTGGTTCTTGGAGAAATGCATGGTGACGGAGATTTTGTAGTCCGTGTTTATGCCAATCCGCTGGTTAATTTTATTTGGTTAGGAGCTGTTCTGATGATTATAGGGGGGCTATTCTCCTTTTCAGACAAGCGTTTACATTCGGGTATTCTACGTCATTTTTTCAAGAGGGTGTGGGGCAGGTTGTATGAAATGGTAACGCTTTTCACACTGGCTCTCTTTTTTCTTGTTTCAGCGCCTGTACCTGGGAATGGAGCGATTGCGTCGCTTGAGTATGAAGAGGTTTTTGATGACCCTCTTCTTGAAGCGCGGGCCCGTTCACTTTCAAGGCAGATTCGTTGCGTGGTTTGTCAGAATCAGTCTATTGCCGGTTCCGGTGCTGATATTGCGCGGGCTATGCGTTTTCGTGTACGAGAAAGGTTAAGAAAGGGCGATAGTGATGGGGAGGTTCTGAACCACTTTGCGGAGCGGTATGGAGACTTCATCCTGCTCAGGCCGTCTGTGAAGGGCAATACACTTTTTCTTTGGTTTTTTCCGCCATTTATTTTGATTTTCGGGGCTTGTTTGGTCTGGATTCTGAGCCGGCGCTATTCTCCGGTTGTTAATGACGGGGAGACTGGCGAACTTACTCCTGATGAAGCGGATCGGGTGCGCACCCTTCTTGAGGAACGGCTTCCATCGTGAAAGATACCGAATTTGTAAAGGCCAGTGTGGTTATGTACACTCAAAGGTTACAAAAAATTAATCTGATTGAAAAATTTCCGTAAGGTCGAACCCTCTATTATGTGTACAGGGCCATGCGGGATGAACCGTAAGTGTTTTTCTGGAAAATAAGTTTCAGGTAATGAAGGAGAACGTGATGGGACATGTTAAGCTGAGGCGGCGTATCGTTTCCGGTAATTCCGGGCGCTGGAAAAAGATTTCACATACCGGCTTTTTACAGTCTTTCCGTTGTCTATCTATGCTTTTTTTCCTTTTTTTTCTGTCTTTATCTGGTTCGGGATTTTCATCTGCTTCCTCTGCGCTTTTTCCCCGGAAGGGCGAAAAAGACCGTATGCCGATGTCCTTCTCCGGAATTGTCAAACAGGTGCGCCCGGCCGTTGTGAGCGTCCAGGTAGAAGGAAAAAAATCGGAAATTTTTGAGACGATGTTGGATATACCTGAAGATCATCCTTTCAATGATTTTTTCCGTCGTTTCTTTGACGAGAGAGAATGGAAACAAATTCCGGAACGCGGTCATTCAGAACGCGACCATTCAGGGCGCGGTCATCCGGGGCGCCATTTCGGAAAAGCGCAGGGATCAGGCTTTATTATCTCCAAAGATGGTTATGTTGTGACGAATCATCACGTGATCAAGGGGGCCTCCGGGATCAGTGTCATCATGGATGATGGAAAAGAATATAAAGCTGAGCGGGTTGGTGCGGATCCGAAGACGGATCTTGCTGTACTTAAAATCAAGACGGATAAGCCCTTGCCGTATGTGAATTTTTCGAAACAGGATGTCGAAATCGGTGATTGGATTGTTGCTGTTGGGAATCCGTTTGGACTTGGTGGAAGCGTGACAGTTGGCGTTGTTTCTGCGCGTGGCCGGGATATTGGTGCGGGCCCGTATGACGATTTCATACAGATTGATGCCTCAATCAACAGAGGGAATTCTGGTGGTCCTGCGTTTGATCTCAATGGAAATGTTGTGGGAGTGAATACTGCAATTTTCTCCCCATCCGGAGGGAGTGTGGGAATTGCCTTTGCCATCCCTGCCGACGTTGTTATTGATGTTGTAGATCAGTTGAAAACGCATGGGAATGTCAAGCGTGGTTGGCTTGGTGTTCAAATTCAGAAAGTAACAGAGGATATTGCTGCGAGCTTCGGTCTGGATGCTGCTAAAGGCGCGATTATTGCGAAGGTGATGAGTGAAGGTCCTGCGAAAGATGCTGGTCTGAAGGATGGGGATTTGATTCTCATGGTCAATAATGAAGAGATTGATGATTTTAAAAATCTTTCACACAGGATTGCGGCAATAAAGCCCGGAAGCATCGCTAATTTAACCGTTATGAGAGGAAATAAGAAAAAGATATTTAAAGTGAAGTTGGGGACGCAGCCTTCTGATATGAAATTTGGTTCAACTGATCGTAAAAAGGTTGATCTGGATGATTGGGGTCTTACTCTTCTGCTATCCGAAAAGGGAAAGAAGGACAGTGAGGATGAGGGAGGCGTTCTGATCGTTGATGTTAAGGAAGGGAGTGAAGCTGATGAAAAAGGGATACGGGTTAGTGATATGATCCTTGGAGTTGGCGGTGTCTCTGTGCAGAGCCCTCAGGATGTGCTCAGGGAGATGGATGTGGCCCGAAAAAAGAAACGTGAGGCGGTATTGCTGCGCATCAGGTCTAAGAATCTTGGGATTCGTTTCATTGCTCTCCCTTTTAAAAAGGGCTAAAGAGGATTTCCTTTATCCCTGTCCGAAATAGGCCATGGGACGTCTGAAGGGAAGGTAGTTGACTGGTGATTTTTTCTTCCTCTGTCTTCTGCCTTTCCCTTGCCTCCCTGTATATGTGATGTTTCATGCGGATATTGCTCATTGAAGATGACAGAGACGCGGTTGAGTATCTGATTCGTGCCTTCAGGGAGAGCGGTCATGTGGTTGATGCTGTCTGTGAAGGGGAAAAGGGTCTTGCGCTTGCCTTATGCGAGTCTTACCATGTTATGGTTGTTGATCGGATGATACCGGGCCGGGATGGTCTTTCTGTCATTTCCGGGTTACGGGAAGCGGGTCTACATACACCTGCGCTCATTCTTTCTGCTCTGGGAGCGGTTGATGACCGTGTGACCGGGTTGCGGGCGGGTGGGGATGATTATCTAGCAAAACCTTACGCCTTTTCAGAATTGCTGGCCCGTGTTGAAGCGCTTGCGAGGCGTTATTCTCCCGGGGAAGCCGAGACCCGGATTCAAGTGGCGGATCTGGAACTGGACCGCCTTTCTCACCGTGTAAGGCGTGCTGGAGCCGTGATCTCCCTGCAGCCGCGTGAATTCTGTCTTCTTGAATATCTTATGCGGAACCGGAACAGGGTTGTTACGCGGACGATGCTTCTGGAGCATGTCTGGGATTATCATTTTGATCCTCAGACCAATGTGATTGATGTCCATATTTCAAGGTTACGGTCGAAGATTGACAAGGATTTTTCTCCTTCTCTTCTTCATACTGTCCGTGGTTCCGGGTATATGATCAGTGATCAGCCCCGCTAAGACTTTCAGGACATCAACTTTCCGTTTTTCCATGCTTTTCGTTGGCCTGCTTTCCGTTTCAATGAGTGTGGTCATTCTCTCTGTTTATTACAATACAGTTATTTTAACAGCACAGAAAATTCGTCATACGATTGACCTGGAACTTGAAACCGTTTCGACACATTATCAGGATGGAGGTCTGATCCGTCTCCTTCCTGTACTGGAACAGCGCTCGTTTACATCCAAGGATTTTATTTACCTTCTTTTTGATTTTCAGGGCCGCAGGGTTGACGGAAATATCTACGGTTCATTTGAAATTTTGAGCCATAAGGAGGGTTGGGTCCAGATCGGCTACGAACGTCGGCGCTCCGGGTATCTGAGCGTACATGAAGGCTTGATGCGGGTGGTGAGACTGAAGGAGGGCATTGTCCTTCTTGTCGGCAGGGATACCGAGGATTGGCAAGGTTTTGAAAAGGTTATCAGGTCAGCTCTTTTATGGGGAGGTAGCCTCACGATCATTGTTGGTTTTCTAGGAGGTTTCCTGATGAGCCGTCGTGTTTTAAGGCGCATTGATGCCATCAGTGTGGCCAGCCGCTCAATCATGGAAGGTGATTTGAGCGGGCGTGTCCCTGAAACAGGGAGTGGTGATGAACTTGATCGCTTATCGCATCATCTCAATGAGATGCTGGAGCGGATCGAGCAATTGATGAATGGCCTCAAGAATGTGACGAATAATATTGCGCATGATTTGAAAACGCCACTGATGCGCTTGCGCCGGCGGGCGGAAACGGCGCTCCATGAAGGAAAGGAGGATGTTCTCCATTATCGTTCTGTACTTGAACAAATGATTCTTGACGTTGATGGTCTGATCAGTGTGTTTGAATCTTTATTGCTGATTGCCCGGATTGAATCTGGCGCGGTGCATCGTACATTCAGTAATCTTGATGTTGAGCGCATTGTGCGTGATATTGCGGAATTATACGAGCCTGTTCTGGAAGATTTGAGTGTTTCCCTGGATGTTGATATTCCAAAACCGCTCACCTTGCGCGCGAACCGCGAATTGATCAGTCAGGCTCTTGTCAATCTATTTGAGAATGCACTGAAATATGGTGTTACGACGAGTGAGCGTCATGAAATAACTCTCTTTGCGAGAGAAGAGAGCCATTTCATGAAAATCGGTGTCTGTGACAGGGGCTCGGGTATACCTGTTGATGAATATTCGAATGTGTTGCAACCTTTTTTCCGTCTGGAGCCTTCCCGTTCTCGTCCTGGTATTGGTTTAGGCTTAAGCCTGGCTTCAGCTTGCGCCCATTTGCATGGAGGAAGGCTTGAACTGAAAGATAATGATCCTGGTCTTTATATTGCGCTTGTTTTCCAGAAGGACAAAGATGTTGGCGTTTAATGAGGAGAGCAGCCCGCTGTGTATTTTGACTGTTTTTTATGCAAAAGACGATTTCGGCTCTTCAATGATTGCCTTTTTTGCCTTTTTTGTCCTTGTGGGCAGTGTGATGCTCACAAGAGTTCCCTTTCCGTCTTTTGATTGAATATGTAGCGTCCCCCCATGTAATTCAATGAGCGAGCGGGCGATAGCGAGACCAAGCCCGGAGCCACTATGTGTCTTGATAAACTGTTCAGCAACCTGCTCAAACGGGTAGCCGATTTTGGACAGGGCTGCTTCCGGAATCCCGATCCCCGTATCTTCGATTTCCATGATGAAGGTTGGGCCTGCTAAGCGTGTACGGAGGTGAATTGTGCCACCTTTGGGTGTAAATTTAACAGCATTTGATAAGACATTGAAAAGAATTTGCCTGATAGCCCGTTTGTCTGCCTTTATTTTTGAATAAAGAGCAATATCTGTCTGGATATGGAGGTTTTTGCTTTCTGCGCGGTCGGCGATGATTTTAAGGGAATCAGCGATTGTTGAGTGAAGCTCAATCTCCCCGATATCCAGCTCTGTACGTTGATCCTGTATCTGGGACATTTCAAGGATATCACTAATCATTTCCAGTAGATATTGACCACTTTCACGGATGTCACGGCAATATTGGGAGTATTTTTTTGACCCGAGCCGACCGAAGAGTTCTGATTCCATGATTTCAGAAAAGCCAATGATGGCATTAAGGGGCGTATGCAATTCGTGGCTGATATTTGCAAGAAATTCTGATTTTGCTCTGCTTGCGATTTCCGCCCGTTCCTTTTCTGTGGCATATTTTTCTGCCAGATTAACGAGTTGCTGGGCCTGTTGCTCCAGTTCCTGACGTGATCGCCGCAAATCAGACACGCTAGCGACAAGTTTGCGTTCTTTTTTTATCAGACGTTCCTCATGTTGCTTTAATGAGGTGATATCGGTCCCTACGCTGACATAGCCACCATCCTTCGTTCGCCGCTCACTGACGTGCAGCCACCGTCCATCGTCAAGTCGTGCTTCAAAGGCACAGGTTTTGTTTTTTTCACTATTTTCGACATTTATTTTTTTACGAACGATAGGATGCCGTGCCGCGCTCATAACCTCGTCATAATGTGCGCCTGGTTTGACTTCATTGTCGGGGAGGTTATGGAAGTGGCGGTATTTGCTATTGCACATGACAAGCCGATTTGAGGCATCCCACAGGACAAAGGCCTCAGAGATTGTCTCGATCGCGTCCCGCAGTCGTACGTTTGCGACCTGTGTTTTTTGAGCGAGGTCTTTTTGTTCTGTTACATCAACAGCGATCCCGATCAAGTGAGGTCCATTCACGGAGGGTGTTTTAATCATTTCACCTCTTGTCCGCAGCCAGATCCAGTGTCCATCCTTATGAAATATACGGAATGTATGATCCAGCATTGTTCCTTTCTGTTTCAGGAGATTGTCTATGAGTTCGTAGAATTTGGCATCCTCCGGGTGCATGAAGGCCTGAACTTCATCAAAAGAAAGAAAAATGTCGCGGGGGGCCATGCCGACGAGCTCGCACATTGATCGAGACCAGAAGACGTGTCCTCGTGCAATGTCCCAGTCCCATAAGCCGCAACGACTGCGTTGTAGTGCCATATCAAGTCTGTTCCGGGTCCTATCATAAATGGCATCGGCTTCATTTGCGCGTGCGGCCTGCCAGTAGAAAGCTACCCCAAGAAGAATCAAGACAGTACCGGTCGTAAGAAAGAAAATGATGTTGAAAAAAAGATTCTCGCGCCAGCCTGCGAGCGCGGAGGTACGATCCTGAAGGATCGCGAGATAGCCCTGTTGATTTGCCAGTGGGTGCAGGATGAAAAGGACCTGTTTTCCTGTCCTGGGGATATCCATATCCAGGACGTCTTTTTTCTTTTTTATAGCACGTGCCAGGTTATTTGTTCCCAGAAGGCTGTTAAGGGTTTCTCCTTTTGTTCCGTTATCTCCGGCGCGGTGCGGAAGGTGTGTTTTGATCTGGCCATTCCTATCTGTGACGAGAATGGTTTGTCCTTTTGTCATGCTTTCCGGTTGTACATTCAGGAGGTGTAATTGGAGCATGGTTTCATTTTCCGGATCAGCAGAAAGATGTGAAGAGAGGCTATCTGCCAGAAGCCGTATTTGTTCACGGTTTTCAGAGAGAGTCTGGTAATATTCATCATGCAGTCTTGCGCTGAGCAGGAAGGTTGTAATGGTGACGAAAAAGAGCATGAGGAGGGGAATGAGACGGCGCAGTGTGGGTTCAAGCCGGAGGAGTCGTTCGTATCCAGGTTCTGTGAACAGCCGTGCTATGCCTTTGAGCGTGTTTTTTTGTAGAAGCCTTTTTATGTTCCAGGCCGGGGACATTCCGATAGCATCCTTCTTTTGTCAGTTTCGAATTCCGGATCACTAGAACATCCCGCGAATCATCTCTATTTGAATCTAGTTTTCAGAGTGTTGTCCAGACATGCTGTGGATTATCAGAGTAAGTAACAAAAATTTATACTTTTATATAAGGGAATTTTTTGGATCTATGGTCCTTTTTATTATTTTTGACCTAAATAAGGGGGCCTTGATCTCTGAACTAGCAGTTCTGAGTGGCTTTTTGCATCAATGATGGCCCCTGCCTTTATATTTATTTATTTTTAATGAGGGGAGGGTGTTAAGTTTTGGGGATAGCTGAATTTTATTGAGAATGTATCTTTGTGATAGATTTATTTTTTAACAAACTGTTTTAGCCTTATTAATCAATTGTTAAGAGATCTACCCTAGGTTGTATATGTCTGCCAGACGATTGTGCTTATAATCTGCCGTCTTGCCCAGCCACTTACACCCCCATGGCGGTGCACAATATTAAACGTCTAACAGATTGCCCGGATTTATCCGGGCTTTTTTATGGAGTTTAAAGGATTATCGAGGGGTGGTTCACTCATAATGAACCCGTGATTTCTTTCTCGTTTTTTTTCCCGTTCTGTGCGAATGTATTTTTGCTTCTGCAGCAATACGCTTTTCCCGAGAAGGTGTGTACGCATCTATAAGTTGAATTCCTTGCTTTTGGTTTTACGGATTGTGTGTTTCAGTTAGTGATTACCTGTGGACTTGTGGGGGGATAGGTGTGCGCGAATGAGAGCGAAAAAACGGAAGAACAGGCCGTGTGTATCATGCGGACCAGGAGAGGCTTCCGGGTGGTATTGCACAGAGAAAACGGGAGCATCCCTGAGTTGCAAGCCGCAATTTGTATTATCGAAGAGGGAAATATGTGTCTCTATTAGAGATGGTGGTAGGGTTTTGCGGTCAACGGCGAATTCATGATTCATGCTAACGATATCAACCTTCCCGCTTGTAAGATCTTTTACCGGATGATTTGATCCATGATGTCCCTGCTGCATTTTTACCGTTTTTGCACCTAGCGTCAGGGCGAGCATTTGATGACCGAGACAAATGCCGAACAAGGGCTTTCCGGTGTTAATGAGGGCCTGAATGAGGTTACGGGCATCGTCTCCCATTTCTGCTGGATCCCCCGGTCCGTTGGAGATCAGATAGCCATCAGATTCCTGTGCGAGTATGTCTGACAATGGTGTTGTTGCCTGCAAGATGACGGGTTGGCAACCCAGATCAACTAGTCGGCGCAGGATATTTCTTTTGATGCCGAAATCAAGTACGACAATGCGGTATTGCAAGGATGTCCGGAAGTGAGGTTCTCCGTTCCATCTCCAGCTTGTTTCTTTCTGGTCGAAAATATTGTTCGGGATTGTGACTTTTTTGATGAGATCCGGTCCATTCAGGCTTTTCCAGTTTGCAATCTGATTTCGGAGGGCTTCCAGGTTAAAATTGCCATCCGGCTCATGCGCAATGACAGCTGTGATTGTACTTGATTCACGTATTTTTATAGTCAAGGCGCGTGTATCAATGTCGGACAATCCGATAATACCGCGCTGTTTCAGCCAGTCATTTAAATGTTGCTGTGCGCGATAATTTGAAGGCGCGGTAATCGCAGCACGAAAGATGGCACCACAAGCGCCGGGACCGAGATGGGGAACTATGGTTTCGTTATCCTGTTTCGTCGTCCCTGTATTTCCAATATGAGGGAAGGTGAAGGTAATGATCTGCTGGGTGTAAGAGGGATCAGTAAGGATCTCCTGATACCCTGTCATAGAGGTATTGAAGCAGAGATCTCCTGGCGCGCTTCCAGATGCACCCCATCCCCGTCCTTCTAGGATAGGCCCATCGTCAAAGACCAGGAGTGCGGTCGGCTTTTGCGGGTTCCAAAAAGATGAACAGCCGGTCTTTCTGCTACCCCCGGAAGGGGTAGGAACATCACCTTCAGAGTTATTTTTGGTCGTTCTGTCCGAGCTGTCTCCGGCCTGTATAACTCTCTTGTTGCATGACATGAAGATTGAACTTCCTGGGCACCGCCTTTTCTTCGCGGCTTGTTCCCTGCTCCACATTCAGGGAGGATATCCTGCACGCAGGGAGGGATGCAAAGAACGAAGGCCAAATTGAACCTATGGTTCAGCTTAAGGAAGACGCTGCCCAACGTCAACTTCAGAAGTGAATTTCTGGCTTGAAAAAAGCGATACGTAAATAAAGTTCTCTCAGAAAACATCTCTGACGTCTCCTGACTGTCTGGTCCAAAAGAGGACTGTTTATTTTTACGCAAAGAGGAATTTTTCTGAAGAAGGGAAGAAAATGCTCCTCTGGAATGAATTTCGTTGCCGATGCAGATCATTGTTGTTAAAGTCCCTTTTATTTTTCAGCTTCTCTGGGGGGGCCTGGATGCGTGATCGTTTGGCTTTGGCACTGAAAAATGCTATCGTTTTGCAGGATAAGTGCCGTATGTCCACCTTGCGTCTGATTAATGCTGCCATTAAGGACCGCGATATTGCGGCCCGGGGTCTTGGTAAAGAGAAGGTGAATGAAGATGAGATATTGCAGATTCTTGGAAAGATGGTAAAACAGCGTCTGGAAT
Source organism: Alphaproteobacteria bacterium (assembly GCA_028599125.1). Lineage (GTDB taxonomy): Bacteria > Pseudomonadota > Alphaproteobacteria > Rhizobiales > NORP267 > JAQRMX01. The sequence continues at coordinate 16,410 of JAQRMX010000026.1, forward strand.
CTTCCCGCATGTATGATCAGGCAGGTCGTTCTGACCTACTCCAGCAGGAGTGTGAAGAAATGGACATCATTTCTTCTTTTCTCCCGCGTCAGCTTTCTGAGGATGAAGTCAAAGAAGCCTGTCGTCTGTCTGTCGATGAGACGCATTCCGCGAGCCTTCGAGACATGGGGCGGTGTATCGGCTGGCTGAAACTCCATTATCCCGGGCAAATGGATTTTGCGAGGGCCAGCAGGATGGTAAAGGATATTCTGTCGGGTTAGCCGCATGACCGTTTTTTTGACCCGTCTGCCGGCGTTCGTCTTTTTAATAAGCGGTGCGGGTGTGTGAGTTGTTCTGCCCCCGCGTGGGGGAGGTACTGTATTCTGCCTGGATATTTTTCTGGATTTTGAGACGATGCTCTTTTCTTCCACGTTTCTTGACGGAATCCGGCACACTGTCCCTCTGGCTGATGTGATAAGTCCTTTTGTGACCTGGGATCGCAGAAAATCAGCGAGATCATCAGGATATCATTGGGCTTGCTGCCCTTTCCATAATGAGAAAACACCGTCTTTCCGTGTTGACAGTCAGAAGGGGTATTATTACTGCTTTGGCTGCAAGGCTTCCGGTGATATTTTTTCGTTCCTTCAGGAAAAGGAAGGACTTTCTTTTCCTGAGGTTGTAGAGCGTCTAGCGGTTCTTGGTGGTATTTCGATGCCGATTTCTGAATCTCAGGTTAAGTCCTTTGAGCCGAATTACAAGCATTTATTAAGCGTCATGACGCTGGCGACCCGCTATTTTGAAGAGCAATTGCGGGATCGTCGTGGTGCGAAGGCACAGAAATATCTTACCGATCTCCGAGGTGTGAGTTTTTCAGCTATTGAGCAATTTCGTCTGGGCTATGCCCCGGATGGCTATGCCGGTCTTAAAGATTACCTGACGTCCTGTGGCGTTCCGATCCGGGATATGATTGATGCGGGGCTGGTTGTTACCAGAGACACATCATCTTCCTACGATTATTTTCGTGATCGGGTCATGTTTCCCATTACCGATTTACAGGAACGTGTTGTTGCGTTTGGCGGGCGTGCTTTGTCTTCAGATGCGAAAGCGAAATATCTTAATTCGCCCGAAACGCCGCTTTTTCGTAAAGGTCGTTTATTATACCATGCTGCCCCGGCACGGCGTGGTGCGCGTCGTGCCGGCTCTCTCATCGTGGTTGAGGGATATATGGACGTCATCGCTCTTGTTCAAGCAGGAATAGATTCTGTGGTTTCTCCTTTGGGAACAGCGTTGACCCGGGAGCAACTTTCTTGTCTATGGTCCATGAGCGACGAGCCTGTTATGTGTTTTGACGGTGACCCAGCCGGCGAGAAGGCGGCTCATCGTGTGATGGATCTGGCTCTTCCTTTTTTGATCCCCGGTAAAAGCCTTCGTTTTGCGCTGTTGTCGTGTGGTCAGGATCCGTATGATCTGGTGCAGGAAAAAGGAGAAAATGGCGTGAAAGAGGCTGTTTTGAACGCCGTTCCTTTGGTTGACATGCTCTGGAATCGTGAATTTGGCCTGACTAATCCTTCCACGCCGGAGCGTCGAGCATTATTTGTACGGCACCTCCGGGATCTGACGCAAACGATCAAAGATACGGAAGTGAGGCAGCTTTACAAGGCTGAATTTGAGACGCGCAGGGAGAGTGAACGGGCTGCGTCTCCACTGGCCCCGCGCCTGTGGACTGGAGCATCCGGTCGTCACTTTTCGTCTTCTCTCCGTGTCGTTCCGAAGAAGGAAGCTCTGGATTCTTTGGCGCGGGAGGGTGTATTTATCATGATCGCCTTGAATTATCCTGGAATTTTATGTGAGGAGATTGAAATTTTTGGCAGACTTGAATTAACAATTCAAAGGCTTAATGACCTTCTTTGCGCGATTCTGGATCTGGCGGTCATGGAGAAAGTGACAAATTCCGAGGTTCTTTGGGACCGTTTGGAGTTGAAAGGTTTCGGAAAGTTGCTCCAGCGTGTCGACAGGGTTGTGCGTCAGGTTCCTTATCGTTTTGCCTTGTCCGGCTGTGAGCGGGACGAGGTTGTGAGGGGTTTGAAGGATACGCTGTCCCTGCATCGCCGATTTATCCTTAATCAAGAAGTGCAGGCTGCGCAGGAGGCGGGGGACGTTGATCGCCTCGTCCATCTCAAGAAGGAAGTTTTTCGAGAAGAAGAGAAAGTGACATGAGACTATGGTTTTTATGCTCTCCTTCTCTTTCCATGCGGAAAATATTTCCGGGGAAACGTGAAGGAGACGGGGAATAAATTTTTATAATGGTCTGAACAGAAGTATCCTTAGATTAATTCTGATTTAAGAGACAGCAGTCTATTTTAACAGATTGAGTCATATCTGCTCCGGTATTTGAGTGGATTTTTTGACAGGCATGTTCCGAGAGAGAGGTAAGGATCAAAATGGTGATTGCTGCAGCACAGGAGGGTGGTTCCAATAACGAAATGGCAAGAGAATGCCCGGATCGTGTGACTTCTGGTTCATCTGATCCCGTAATCAGGCGGGCTCTTAAAATTGCAAAGAGATGTGGTCATGTGACTTATAATGACTTTAACGCGATTTTCCCCGGAGAGGACCCCACCTCTGAGCAAATAGAAGATTTAGTTGCCTCGCTTTCTGATATGGGGGTGAATCTTGTAGAAGCAGATGAAACTGAAGACGAGCCTGACGGCCCTGATGAAGATATTTCCGAAACTATTGTGAATACGGGAAGTTTAGTTGCCAAAACTGATGTTAAGGTCGAATCTAGCGAAAGAAATGGCGATCCTGTAAGGATGTACCTTCGTGAAATGGGGTCTGTTGAACTCCTTTCGCGCAAGGGCGAGATTGCAATTGCCAAGCGTATTGAAACGGGTCGAGAAGCCATGATTGCGGGCCTGTGCGAAAGTCCGTTGACGTTTCAGGCGATCATCATCTGGCGTGAAGAGCTTGCGGATGAGAAAATCTTGCTCCGTGATATTATTGATCTTGAAGCCACTTATAGTGGCCCTGAGTCCCGACGTCCCCCTGAGGCAGGGGAAGGCAGGCCGGAGGGTCTTGTCAGTGAGCCGGGTTCATTTTCATTGGAGGGCAATGGCGATGGTAACGATCTGTCTCTGGAAGATGACGAAGGGGCTGACATGGATGGAAATCTTTCTCTGTCGGCTATGGAGCTTGAGCTGAAGCCGAAGGTTGTTGAAACGTTTGACCGAATCGCTGTCAGTTATAAGAAACTGGATCGTTTGCAGGCGCAAAATGTTCAGAATCTGCTGAATAATTCGACTCTTTCTCCCCATCAGGAGCGACGTTACAAGAAACTGAAGGTGGAAATTGTCACTGATGTGAAAAGTTTGTCCCTGAATACCCATCGCATAGAATCTCTAGTTCATCAGCTTTACGATATTAACCGTCGTCTCATGTCTTTGGAGGGGCGTTTGCTGCGTCTTGCAGATTCCCATGGTGTTTCGCGTGAGGATTTTCTGGAAGAGTATCAAGGCAGTGAGCTTGATTCGGACTGGCTTCACCGTATTAGTCGTCTTTCCCGCAAAGGCTGGAAGAATTTTATTTCTATTGATCGTGAGAATATCACAGAGATCCGCGCCCGTGTTCAAGAGCTTGCAGCCGAGACCGGTCTGGAGATCAGGGAATTTCGCAGAATTGTGAACACGGTGCAAAAGGGTGATCGGGAGGCTCGCATCGCCAAGAAGGAAATGGTTGAGGCTAATTTGCGTCTGGTTATCTCCATTGCCAAAAAATACACGAATCGTGGTTTGCAGTTTCTTGACTTGATTCAGGAAGGGAATATTGGTCTGATGAAGGCAGTGGACAAGTTTGAATACCGTCGTGGTTACAAATTTTCCACTTATGCCACCTGGTGGATTCGTCAAGCAATCACCCGTTCTATTGCAGATCAGGCGCGGACCATCCGGATTCCGGTTCATATGATTGAAACAATTAATAAGATTGTTCGTACATCCCGTCAGATCCTTCATGAAACCGGTCGCGAGCCGACTCCTGAGGAATTGGCCAGGAAGCTTATTATGCCTCTAGAGAAGGTACGCAAAGTTTTCAAGATTGCGAAAGAGCCGATTTCTCTTGAAACCCCTGTTGGTGATGAGGAAGATTCGTATCTTGGCGATTTTATTGAGGACAAGAATGCAATACTTCCTATTGATGCGGCCATTCAGTCCAATCTGCGGGAGACAACAACGCGTGTTCTGGCTTCGCTTACGGCGCGTGAAGAACGTGTTTTGCGTATGCGTTTCGGGATTGGGATGAACACGGATCACACATTGGAGGAGGTCGGACAGCAATTTTCGGTAACGCGGGAACGGATTCGTCAGATTGAGGCCAAGGCGCTAAGGAAGCTGAAACATCCCAGTCGGTCAAAGAAATTGAGGAGTTTTTTGGATAATTGAGATTTCTTTAGGTTTTTTATTGGCTTGTTTGATCTTTCGGGAAAGGGGGAAAAAATGGTGCTGCCGGGAAGATTCGAACTTCCGACCTCTCCCTTACCAAGGGAGTGCTCTACCCCTGAGCTACGACAGCATGACGTTTTTTCCAGAACTTTGACTCCGTCAAAAGAAAGGGAAGCCGGATACGGGCTCTGTAAAGGAGGCATGTCATCCTCCGTCTGGAGGAAATGTTTTTACATAGGTTTTCCATTTTCATAGCCCCTGCAACCGGCCTGTGGTAGGGAGTTGTGTGGGGTCCCTTGCCATTTGCCTTCGTAAAGTGCCATATGGTTGCGGCAGGCGCAAGATTGGCGGTTGTTTTTTCCTGCTTAAAAGCAATTTTTAAAAGGACCGTTTACCTTATGACTCATAAATTAGGCCGCAAAAAAGCTTTGCAGGAGCGCAAAGAGCGTCTGGAAGCGGCTTTGAGGGCTAATCTCAAGAGGCGCAGAAAACAGCAGGCACGTGTGTATGAGATGGATCTGGAATTGAGGAATGAAAATCCATTAAAGAGCCACTCCGGCTGGGATTGTGAGCTTTTGTCTGCGGAGACGGGATGATTTCTCTTTCGGACGGTTTAGGATCTGTACTGGTATTTGTTGTTTTGCGTTTAATTGATATGTGGAATGTTTAGGGAGGAGGGAAAGCGTGATCCGGCAGCGTATATGTCCGGTAAAGCGTAGGACAGGAATGGTGCATGGATAGCATCAAGATTGTTGGTGGCCACCGGCTTGACGGTACGATTTCTATCAGTGGTGCAAAGAATGCGGCATTGCCGCTCATGGTTTCCAGTCTTCTGACGGAAGAGCCTCTGACACTTAATAATGTGCCTGATCTGGCTGATGTATCTCTTCTGACTCGTATTTTAAGTGGTCTCGGAGTTGAGATAACAATGCATGATCAAAACGGTCAGGGTGATGTGGGTAGCCAAGTTTACACGCTGCACTCCAGTCATATTACCAGTACGGTTGCGCCTTATGAGCTTGTATCGCGTATGCGTGCTAGTTTCTGGGTTATTGGTCCTTTGCTGGCGCGTTGCGGTGAAGCGCGTGTTTCTTTGCCGGGAGGTTGTGCGATCGGTATGCGTCCTGTTGATCTTTATTTGATGGGCCTGCGCGCACTTGGCGTTCATATCAGTATTGAGAAAGGTTATATTGTCGCGAAAGCGCCTCGTGGGTTAATCGGGGCGCATATTGTCTTTCCTTGTGTCACGGTCGGTGCCACGCATACGCTGTTAATGGCGGCGACGTTGGCTAGGGGTGAGACAGTGATTGAGAATGCCGCGCGTGAACCTGAAGTGGGTGATCTGATTACCTGTCTGAATGAAATGGGCGCGCGCATTTCAGGGATTGGCAGCTCTCGTCTTGTGATTCAGGGTGTGGATCGCCTTCATGGAGCGACCCATGAGGTTCTTCCGGATCGCGTGGAGGCTGGCACTTATGCTTTGGCGACTGTTGCCGCTAGCGGCAATGTCCTGCTGCGAAACGCTCGTCCTGAACTCATGGAAACGGTCTTTGATACAATGCGTCAAGCTGGAGCGCAGGTAAATATTGTTGATGAGGGCGTTCGTATTCAGCATGATGGTAGTCTGTTACGTCCTGTGAATGTACATACTCATCCATTTCCTGGTTTCCCAACGGATTTGCAAGCGCAATTAATGGCCTTGATGACGTTGTCTGGAGGTACATCAAGGATTTGTGAGACAATTTTCGAGAATCGTTTTATGCATGTGAACGAGCTGCTTCGTCTTGGTGCCAACATCAGTCTTAATGGTAAAATGGCAACGGTCTACGGAGCCACGCACCTTAAAGGCACAGAGGTAAAAGCTACAGATCTTCGTGCGTCTGCCTGTTTGGTCATTGCTGGACTTGCTGCAGAAGGCATTACAACAATTAGTCATGTCTATCATCTTGATCGTGGGTTTGAACGGATTGAAGAAAAATTAAGTAGCGTTGGCGCTGATATTAAGCGTTGCAGAGGGTAAAAAAGAAGCGTTTTTTCTTGTTTTCTTGTTTTCTGCATGACGGTTGGGTTTGAAGCTTATGAGGCAAAGAGAGTCCGTGTCTTGAAACTTTTGTTTTTGATGAGGAATTTTATCTGTTTTCCTGATGTTTTTGCACAGTATAATCCTGTGTATTAGAGATATGGTCTTTCTTGCGGAAAAATCCCGCTTTGTCTTCTTTGCGTGTCAGAGACGATTTCACCGAGAGAGGCTGTGAGGAGAGCTGCTTCTTTTCTTTCGTTCTCCTTCCTTCCCCCCGAAAGGGGAGAGCCTCATCTTGTCAGGTGCTTACAGACATGAAGGATTGATCCGGATACACAGGAAGGAAATGACGCCGGAAAGGCTACTTTCCCTTTCGGTAGTTTTTGCTTTTCTGCTCGGGCAGCCTTCCATCCATATGATAATTGCTTTTTAGGAAGGGGATGTCTGTTCGAGTTGACATAAATTTGTATATGGACTTATTCCAGTCTTGGGTGATGCGGGGCTGTGTGAGAAAATATGATATAATGATCCTTTTTTTTCTGTTCGTCTCTTTATCTTTCCGGGAAGACGGCGATGAAAGCAGGGGATGGGTTTTTTTATCCAATGAGAGGTTCTTTCTGACACTTTTCTTGCGTCAGAGGTGCCTGTAGACTGTTTTTTATAGAAGGAAAGTTTTTTGGTTTTAAAGCTGAATAGCAGGTCACCTGATTTTGAGTCCCGTTTTATGCGCATGCTTGGCATGAGGCAGGAGGTATTGGATGAGGTGAATGAGGTTACGGCACATATTATCAAAGAGGTCCGTTGCAGCGGTGACGCGGCGTTGATTTCCTTGACGGAGACGTTTGACCGCACTCGTTTGACGTCCGCTGGTCTTCGCGTCTGCAAGGATGAGATTGTCGCTTCTTATGGCGATCTTGCGCCGGATACGCTCAGGGCGCTAAATCTTGCGCGGGATCGTATCCGGTCGTATCACTTGCGCCAAATGCCTTGTAATGAACGTTTTTTTGATCCGATCGGGATTGAACTTGGCCATCGCTGGACGCCAATAGAGGCTGTTGGTTTATATGTCCCTGGCGGCGTTGCCTCTTACCCCAGTTCAGTGCTGATGAGCGCTCTTCCGGCGCGTGTTGCCGGCGTGGAGAGGTTGGTAATGACAGTTCCCTGCCAAAGCGGTGTTTTGAATCCGATTGTTCTTGTGGCAGCTGATCTTGCCGGCGTGGATGAGATTTACAAGATAGGAGGGGCGCAGGCGATTGCGGCTTTGGCTTATGGGACAGAGACGATACAGGCTGTAGATAAAGTTGTTGGTCCGGGGAATGCCTATGTTGCTGCTGCGAAACGTCAGCTGTTCGGTACTGTTGGCATTGATATGATTGCGGGCCCTTCAGAAGTTCTGATTGTTGCAGATGAGGAGGCTAATCCAGAGTGGATTGCGATTGATCTCCTGGCACAAGCGGAGCATGATACTTCGGCTCGTCCGATTTTTGTTACGGCGTCCGCGTTGTTGTCTTCAAGAGTAGAGGCGTGTATTGAAAGCTGTCTCAGGACGTTGCCGCGTACTTTGATTGCATCGCGAAGCTGGATGGAGCAGGGTGTCATCATAGAGGTGGAACGGCTTGAGGACGCTGCCTCATTAGTGAACCGGATTGCACCTGAACATCTGCAGCTTGCGATGAAAGAACCGGAATATTTATTGAAGGAGATAAAAAATGCCGGTTCAATTTTTCTTGGTATGCATACGCCGGAGGCTATTGGGGATTATGTGGCAGGGCCTAATCACGTTCTTCCCACGGCGCGCGGTGCGCGTTACGCATCCGGCTTGAATGTTCTTGATTTTCTGAAGCGTTCCTCTCTTATCAGATGTACAGCTGAGGGTTTGGCGAGTCTTGGACCTGATGCGGTTTGTCTTGCGCGTGCGGAGGGTCTGGAGGGGCATGCGCGTTCTGTTTTGATCCGTCTTGCCGATGGGATCTGAATTTTTGATTGTCTCTATGTTCATTGACGTTGTTTTCAGGTATTAATTTTAATCTCTGGGAAGGGATTTTTTGTCGTGAAACTCGCTTTGAGTGAGGAATTTGATTGTTTTTCCTTCTCCTTTTCGGGGCGGAGAGAGGCTTTTCACCTAGTGTGCTTCTGTACCGACGTTTTTACTATATCATAGGTTCTTGTTTTCTGGTATGGCGTGTCTTCTTCGTTTCCTGTTTTTTGCTGGTTTGCTGGTTTGCTGGTTTGCTGGTTTGCTGGTTTGCTGGTTTGCTGGTTTGCTGGTTTGCTGGTTTGCTGGTTTGCTGGTTTGCTGGTCCTACTAGGAAGAGGTTTTTTGTGCTTGTTTTTTATCTTGAGCGTATTTTCTGTTTCTAGCTTTCTGGTATGGGGTGATATACAGGGTGTATTGCCGTCTGTAATCGCTTCGTTATGTGTAGCGGTTTTTGGTAAATGTCGATTTTTTGGAGGTGTGTCTTTTTGTGGGAACTGTGTCTGGGGTATTCCGGAGAGCCGGGTTCGGGTTAGGAACCGGCTTTATGTTTAAGGATCTCTGTTATAGGGGGCTTTTTTTCTGGCCGTCATGGTTTGATTTTTGGTTTTGGGCCTATATCATTGAAGGGAGCGTTTGCTCTGTCCGTGGTTTTATGTTCCTAGGGAAGTAATGATGTCAAAAGAAGAGCTTTTGGAATTTCCCGGCGTAGTGACTGAGCTTTTGCCCAATGCGACGTTCAGGGTAAAACTCGATAATGATCATGAGATCATTGCACATACGGCGGGTCGTATGCGAAAGAACCGGATCCGCGTCCTTGCTGGTGATAAGGTGTTAGTGGAAATGACATCTTATGATTTGACGAAGGGGCGCATTATTTATCGCTTTAAATGAGGTTCCTTTGCCTTTTTTATTTTTTTGATGGATCAGCTGGATTATGGAGTGCCGTGGAACAGACCTGATTCTTGCTAGTGAGTCCCCCAGGCGTCTTGCTCTTTTGCGACAAGTCGGGATTGAGCCTGATTTTTTATTTTCGTCCGGGATAAATGAAAGTGCTGTGCCGGGGGAGTCACCGCGGGACCTTGCCTGTCGTCTGGCATCCTTGAAAGTCTCTGTCGTTGCGAATCGTTCCGCGCAGGACAAGTCACCTGCCGGATGCTATATTCTGGGAGCCGATACGGTGGTCTCTGTCGGGACCCGTGTTCTTCCCAAGCCCTGTAGTACATCTGCTGCAGCGTCTTGTCTTCGGTTGCTTTCCGGACGCGCCCACAGGGTTTTTACAGGGCTTTGTTTGCGTACCCCCGGAGAAAAACAAAGGCTTTGTCTAGTTGAAACACGTTTGCGTTTCAAAAGACTTTGCGAGGAAGAGATCAAGGCTTATCTTGCTTCGGGGGAATGGCAAGGCAAGTCTGGTGGTTATGCGATTCAAGGACTGGCTTCCGCTTTTGTTGTAAAATTGGCAGGTTCTTACACCAATGTTGTTGGTTTACCGCTTCATGAGACTGTTGCTCTGTTGGAGGGTGAGGGCTACAGGGTCATACAGCGGTGGCAGAGGACGTCATAAAGAGGGGAAGAATAGAAGGGAATGGGAACGATTTGTCCGATCTGCGGCGTCCGCAGTGAGCTTTCTTATCATTCATTTTGTTCCAGGCGTTGCGCTTATGTGGATCTTCATCGCTGGCTGTCCGGGGCGTATACAATTACGGAAACTGACGGTCGTCTAGATGTTTCGTTCAATGAAGAGGATTGAGGTAAGAGTCTATGTTTTTATTTCCTTTATTCCCTCTTCTTTTTTTGTCATTATCCTAGGGGCTGGACATAAGGGAGGGAATTTTATATCAAAGCGTTATCTCCAGTGTCTGTGAGGTGTTTTCCTTTCTGTCTCTGCAATTGGTAAGCCCAGATAGCTCAGTCGGTAGAGCACATGACTGAAAATCATGGTGTCGGCGGTTCGATTCCGTCTCTGGGCACCACTTTCTTTTATTTGGACTTTTATGCTTTTTATCTTTAATTTTAGGGGTTTATGGGGTCTAATCTTTGATTAAGGCTATGCATAGCCGTGAGGTGAAGGGACCTTTGCGCATTGGTGCTCGGAATAGTCCGATGGCGCTTTCTTTTGCTGGACTGGCCAGGCGTGCTATCTTTCTTCTAGACCCTTCTTTATCAATTGAGATCGGGTCTTACCCTTCCTTTCGGGTTACCAATTCCATTTCTCCTTATTGTGGAAAGAGGACGTTTGTTAACGATCTGGAGGTACGTCTTCTGAAGCATGAGATTGATATTGCGGTCCATTCCCTGAAGGATATTCCTGGGGATGTAGCGATGCATGAAGATCTTGACATCGGTGCGTATTTGCCTCGTCACAATCCCTATGACTGCCTTGTATTGCGTAGTGGTGTCGCGGAGACAGATCTGAGAGTCCCGGGTGCGGTGATCGGGACGTCTTCGCCTCGTCGTCAAGCATTCTTACGCCGGTGTTTTCCGGAGTCTTACTGCATGAATATACAGGGGAATGTCAATACGAGGCTTAATAAACTTGAGAGAGAAAAAAAATTTCACGCGTTGGTTCTTTCTGCAGCGGGCCTGGTGCATTTGTGCCTTGAGGATCGTATAACCCGTTGGTTATTGAAAGAAGAGATGATGCCCGCTCTTGGTCAAGGCACAATCTGTTTGCAAATTCGTTGTTCTGACAGGGAGAGATTCTGGTTTCTCTCCGAAGTTAATGACCCGGATACGGCCTATTGCTCTGCTGCGGAGCGCCAGATTCTTTCTGTTCTTGAGGGAAGTTGTCAAAGTGCGATTGCAGGTTTGTGTCTACTGGATCATGGCCGCAAGGAAGCTCATCTTACGGGTATGGTTTTGGGCAAAGAAGGTGATGTGCTTCTTACGGCTGAATCTCGACAGGGCCTTGCCTGTTCAGATCCATCGAATCTGGGTGAATTGGTAGGGGCCAGCCTGCTTTCCCAGGGGGCAAGGACGTTTCTAGGCCCCACGTCCTGAAAAAAGAAATTTTCATGCTCGGTCCTGTTCTGAATTTCTTTTAATCTGTTCTGTTTCCTTTATGGATAGATATTTCTTTTTTATTTATTTTTGTTTTTATACTTGCTTTGTTTTTTTTTGAGGGAGATAAACATCTCGTTTCTTTTAACAGATTTTATTGTTTTTATTTGTCTCATCATGCGTTAAGATTTAATTCCTGCAATAAAATAATATTTGAAATTGAAGGGAATGATGTGTCTCATCAGAAGCGATTCATTGTTAGGTTTGCTCTTGTTTTATTTATTATCGCTTTTTTATATACTGTTTCTGCTTACGGGCATTTTTCTCTGATTAAAAGTATATTTCCCGGCTTTATGGCAGGCTTAGCGATGTGTGTTGCCTGGTGGTTCGAATCACGAATTTCCAGTCGATGGGAGCAGGATTTCACGGCATTAGAAGGAGATCATGCGCGGTTGAGTCATGAAGTGAGCGAGCTAAAGGAGCACCTTGGTCATGTCTGTGATGTTACGACCTGTATGAATGAGGAGCTGCGTGTTTCTAATGATTATCTTGAGGACCAGCTTGGTGAAAAACTAGATGAGCGGATTGAAACCGAGGTTAAGAAGACCAGGAAGCTTATGATTGGCCATATGGAAAATCTTTTGGTTCTCATTGAGGATTTTTCGAAAAAAATTGCACCTGTTTCTTCTTCCAGTACGGTTACCTGTTCGGTAAGCGAGGCTTATCCTGCCGAATCGAAGAAGAAGATAGTGCGTCGCTTTTCGGGTTATGAAGGCTTTTCACGTCTGATTCGTTATGCGCTTGATCATAATTGCGTTGACGTCTATCTCCAGCCAATTGTTACCCTGCCGCAACGTAAACTCTGTTATTACGAAACGATAGTCCGTTTGCGTGGTCCAAAGGGTCGTGTTGTGGCTCCCGGAGATGACATGCTGGTGGACCAGAAGAGGGATCTTTTGTCTGCTCTAGACCAGGTTGTTTTAGATCGTCTTGTGTGGATCATTTCGGTAATGAAGCAACGGAAGAAACCGATGCTTAAGCTTTTTTTCCGCCTTTCCGCGCGTCTCCTTTCTAATCCGGATGATTTGAAGACACTGGTTGATTTTCTGGAATCCAATGCTGCGCTTTCTGAATGCCTCGTTTTTCAGATTTCACAAAACACACTACGTCATGCCGGTCCGTTTGAATTGGAGAGTCTTGCGACATTGCATGAATCTGGGTTTCATTTTTCTCTGGATCGAGTCAATGATCTTGATATTGATCCCCGTGAATTAGCGAAAATGGGCTTTCGTTTTGCAAAAATTGATGTAGCTTTGCTGCTTGATGATGGTGCTAATGCCAGGACGGATATCCATTCCAGTGATCTCGGTCTTTTGCTTTCCCGTTACGGGGTCAGCTTGATTGGAGAAAAGATAAATACGGATCATGAGGCATTTGATGTTCTTGATTTGAATTTAGATCTTGGGCAGGGTGATTTTTTTGCCAGGCCCCGTTTGATTGTCCATGTGCCGCCGGATAATGATGCGGAAAGCGTCCGTTCGGAACGCAATTTTGGTTAAGGTTCATTTCTATAGGAATTGTAGGAAGCTCACTGTCATTTTCTAGCGGATTTTTTGTTTCGGAATGGTATTTTTTGTTTCATCTTGCCAATAAGTGTTGATTTTCTTGCCTTGTGCCTTCTGTTTCACATTTCTTTCCCGCTTTTATTCCTTTTCTTCGTCTTTCTGTCGTTTACACCTTGATGATCGGATTATTGCAGGCGGCTCTATTTGTCTTGTATACAGTGAGGGATGGGGGATCTGTTTTTATGAGAACAGGATTTCAGGTTTGCATATGTTTATTTTTCTGTTTCCTTGATGGGGGGAGCGCACCTCATGGTTGATGTTATAAAGTCTCGTGTGTGGCCTTTTGAGGAGGCGCGTAAGATCCTGTCCAGGTTCGGGGGGCAGGCACCTTCTCGTCCCGTAATTTTTGAGACGGGCTATGGTCCCTCCGGTATACCGCATATCGGGACGTTTGGTGAAGTTGCTCGAACCGCGATGGTCCGGCACGCTTTTCATGTCCTGACCAATCATGAATGGCCTAGCAGATTGATCTGTTTTTCGGATGATATGGATGGTTTGCGAAAGATCCCAGATAATGTACCGAATCAGAGCGGGCTGCAGGCCTATCTTGGCTATCCCTTATCCAAAGTTCCCAATCCATTTTTAAGCGATCACGATAGTTTTGCGGCTCATAACAATGCGCAGCTTTGTCATTTTCTTGATAAATTCGATTTCGATTATGAATTTGTCTCTGCGAGTAAATGTTACACTAGTGGTTGCTTTGATGATTTTTTGTTGCGGCTTCTTTCCTGTTATGAGGAGGTTATGGAGGTCATTTTGCCGACTATAGGCGAAGAAAGGCGCCGTACTTATGCGCCATTTTTACCTGTTCATCCGGAAAGTGGTGTCGTAATGCAAGTGCCTGTTGAAGAACGGGATGTGTTGGCGGGTTTGATTGTCTGGACTGATCCGGCAACGGGCAAACGCTATGAAAGCAAAGTTACCGGGGGAGGTTGCAAGGCGCAGTGGAAACCTGACTGGGCTTTGCGATGGGCGGCGCTGGGTGTTGATTATGAGATGTATGGGAAGGACCATATTGACAATGTGAAATTATCCTCACGTATTTGCAGAATTTTAGGAGGACATCCTCCTGAAGGTTTCAGTTATGAATTATTTTTGGACGAGGATGGGCAAAAAATTTCCAAGACAAAAGGGAACGGTCTGACGATTGATGAATGGTTACGCTATGCATCTCCGGAAAGTCTTTCATTATTCATGTATCAGGCGCCCCGTCGGGCCAAGCGACTTCATTTTGATATTATTCCGCGCAGCGTAGATGATTATTTGTCATTTTTGGAGCTATATCCGTCTGTGTCTCCGGAAGCTCAGCTTGAAAGCCCTGTCTGGCATATTCATTCAGGCGTTCCTCCTGTTGAAGATATACCGATTTCCTTTTCCATGTTACTCAATCTGGTGAGTGCATCAAATGCAGAGGACAAGGAGATTTTGTGGGGCTTTATTGGTCGCTATGCAGAGGGTGTCACGGCCCGGACTCACCCCGGCTTGGATAAGCTTGTGGAGTATGCCCTTGCTTATTTTCAGGATTTTGTCCGCCCATTCAAGTGCTATCGTCCTGCTGATGAACGTGAGTTTTCTGCGCTGCAAGATCTGGCATGCCGGCTTCGTGATGTGTCTTCTGATGCCTCTGCAAACGTTTTTCAGGGTCTTGTTTATGATGTAGGAAAGGCGCATGGATTTGATCATTTGCGTGAGTGGTTCAAGGCGATTTATGAGATTTTATTTGGTCAGAGCCAGGGGCCTCGTCTGGGGTCTTTTATCCGATTTTATGGGAGGGATCAGACCTGTGATCTTATTACGCGCGCTCTTTCGGGGCACATTTCCGTTTCCTGAAGGCGATTGTTTGACAAGGTGTCCTTTGGGGATGGAAAGGGGTAATCTCTTCTTTTCCCCACTTTTTTATCTCCGGTGAGTGGTGTAATCAGCCTGTTTTTAAATTTTTCCGTTATTATTTCAGGAGTTTACATACATGACTCTTTTTGAACTCGGCCATAGTTTGCTGCGTTATTTTGAACCGGAACGGGCTCATCATCTGCTCATTACATTTATGTCTGCGGGTCTCCATCCCCATGAGAGGAGCGAGGATTTATCGCGTCTGGGAATTTCTTTGTGGGGGATGAGATTTCCTAATCCTGTTGGCATGGCAGCCGGGTTTGACAAAAATGCAAAGGTTCCCGGCGCTTTATTGAAGAGCGGGTTTGGTTTTGCGGAGGTGGGGACCCTGACACCTGAAGCTCAGGAAAAGCGCCCCCGTCCCTGTATCTTTCGTCTTGGAGCAGATGAGGCCATTATTAATCGTCTGGGATTTTGTAATGAGGGCTATGCCTCTGCGCTGGAACGGCTTCGTTTTTTTCCTTCTCATTGTGGCATAATCGGTGTCAATCTAGGAGCGAACAGGTACAGTGCGGACCGGGTTGCGGATTATGTTTCTGGGATCAAGGTATTTTCAAGTTTAGCACGTTATTTTACTCTTAATATTTCTTCTCCCAATACGCCTGGTCTTCGAGATCTGCAAGGGCGTGCAGCTCTTGATTCTTTGCTTTTACAGGTTATGCGGATGCGTGACGAAGTGGCTACAGGAACTCCTGTCCTGCTCAAATTGTCTCCTGACCTTTGTGAGAATGGCTTGCGGGATATTGTGGAGATTGCTTTGCTTCGTTCAGTTGATGGTCTTATTGTCTCAAATACGACTGTTTCACGCCCCGGTTCTCTGCATGAGGAGCAGCTTGCGAAAGAAGAGGGCGGCCTTTCTGGGCGGCCTCTGTTTCATCTTTCAACCATGCTTTTAGCTAGGGTTTATCATCTCACCGAAGGGCGTATACCACTCATTGGCGTAGGCGGCATAAGTGATGCGGAAACGGCATATCAGAAGATTTGTGCCGGTGCATCCTTGCTACAGCTTTATTCGGCATTCATTTATTCTGGTCCTGGGCTATTACGGACGATAAAGGAAGGTCTTTCATCATTTTTGGAGCGAGACGGTTTCCCCGATGTAGCGGCGGCTGTCGGGTGTAACGCGCAATGGTGGTGTGAAGACGGTTAGGAGCTTTACGGATTCTAGAGAGGAGGTATAAGGGAGCCGATTGTGCTCATTTCCGGCCTTTCTTCTTTGCTATTTTCTTTCTTCTGTTTCAGTATGCGCCCGGGCAGGCGAACAATAACGGTTGTTCCTTCATGCATGATGCTCTTAATGATCATGTTTCCTCCATGAAGCTTGACCATTGCTTCACTCAGAGGGAGCCCCAGCCCGGTGCTCGCATAATTTTTGTCTTGTACTTCTTTCTTCATCGTTTTTTTCTCTCTTGAGCATTCTTCATTTTCTTCCTTCCCGAATCCAATGCCTGTATCGGAAATTTCGAAATGGAATGTTGCCCCTTCAGTTTGTTTTACTAAGAGGAGAATCTGTCCCCCTTCTTGAGTGAATTTCATCGCATTTGAAAGCAGGTTGATGATGATTTGATATAATTTTGTTTCGTCAGCAAGGAGGTACTCAATCTTGTCAGAGGCCGTAATCTTAAAGAAAATATTCCTAGAAAAAAATCCATCACCAAGAAGGAACTGGCAGTTTTTAAGGAAAGAAGGAATATGGATGACGGTTTCTATCAGGGTCATTTTTCCTGATTCAATTTTTGACAAGTCAAGGAGTTCATCTGTCAGTTTTAGAAGATGCTGCCCGGAAATTTTTATACCTTCAGCATATTCATTGTAGGTTTCAGGATTGGTCGGTCCCATGATTTGCTTGTGGATGATTTCTGCAAAGCCAATGATTGTATTGAGGGGAGTTCGTATTTCATGGTTGATTTTTGCAAGTAATTTTGACTTAGCTTTGTTTTCATTCTCTGCAATTTCTTTATCCTCCTGTAATTCCTTGAGGATTTTTTTCTGTCGATTGATATCATGGAAAATAAGTATGCTGTGCAAGTTTGTTTTAGGATTATGGATGGGATTAATGATCAGGTCTGAGTAATATTCTTTTATTTCTTCAGGTCCATATAATCTGATCCCGTTGATCCGGCTTTTGATTTTTTTTCTGATGGCTCTCTGGAGGGTTGCAAAATTTTCTTCCGGCTTTGTGTGAATGAGCGTCTTTATATTTCGTCCTATCATCTTGTTTTCAGGGATACCGAACATATTAATGGCAGAGGAATTGATGGAACGAATGTTTTCATCCCTGTCTAGACCGATAATACCTTCAACTGATGAGGTGAGGAGGACCTCACTTTGTTGCATGGTTTTGGTCATACATTCTATCATGCGGTTATTTTCTATGACGTATTCTGTGAGCCTAGTGAGCGCTTCTGCTGGTTCTGTACTTGCCTTGAATATCTCTGTTTTTGATTTTTTCTGGAATATGATATTAAAGCTGCCCAGGACTATTCCTGACGAGTCCTTCAGTGCGATTGAATAAAGATTCTTTTTTTGTTGTCTTTTTCGCAAGATTGGCTTGCTTTGGAGCAATGCGTCTCTCCACTCTTTAGGAACAGAAAAAAGAGGTTGATTGCTGAAATATCTCTCAGTATCCGGATCGGAAGCGATAAGCTGAGTGATCTTATGCCCGCTTTTGTCCTTGTCTATCAGGAGTATGCAGGATTTTGAGTCTGGATAGTGAACTTCAATGAATGTTATGATACGTCTGAGTAGCGTCTCTATCGGTCTCTTTTTTGCTAGTTCTTTCAGTAGGCTGTTTTGCTGTTTCCTGAAGATTTCATCAAATTTTACCTTCAGGATGTTGCGATAAAGTAGCAGGATGCAGGCGACATAGGGAGAGTGTAAAAAAATGAAAAAGAGATAGGAAATCAAGGTTTTCAGGATGTTCAGGCGTTTATTATACGCACTCATATCCAATTTGACTCTGAGTATAGCGGTTTTCCCCGTTGCGGTGCGCAGGGGCGTGTAGGCTTCCCCGATGAGCAAGGAGATCTCGGGATTTTTTTTGTGCTTTCCCGAGACTGGAAGCTGTACGATGGTTTGCCCCTCCTGGGCAGCTATTTTAAGCATTTTTGAATTAATTTTTGTATCAAAATCCCCGAATGAAACGTTTTGTATGACCTTTCCATCGGTGTGAAGTAACTGGTACCCCTTTACAGAGACGTTTTTCGGTTTATTCTTATTATGTCCATAAATGACCTCATTATGAGGGATTTTGCCTGATTTTATGAGCCTGTTTCGGATTTGAAGGGCCAAGTCTGTTGCGATTTCGGACGTTTTTTTCTCAAGGAGATAATTTTTTGTTTCACGTATTAACTGATCGCTGCTCTCGATTAAGATATTTGGCGCAAAGTGAAAAAGAGTCAGGAAGGCGATCAGGGCGGTGATGATACGATGTCTATTCAGGCTTACCCTAGGAGAGAGAATTCCTTTGAAGAAAGGAAAGGACTGGTAGATAAAATCGCTTTTAGAGATTATTTTTTCTGTCATGTGCTTTTTCTGTTATATACCGAAAAAGAAAGTAACGTTTGTATTAATTTTTTCTATGCGTACCGTTCTTAACATCAGTAGGTTTTTTATATGGTTGTTAGGGAGAAAACTGTAACACAGTTGGATTTTGTGGGTAATCATTTCTGAATTCTTAGTTGATGATTTATATAGAACGTATTTTTTTATTTTTACCCTTTTGTAATTTTTCAGAAAAATCCGTTTTTTATAGAAAAAGGATCTGTTTTTCTTTCTATGATGTTAATCATAATAATAAGAGGGATCTTAATTCTAACTAAAACGGGAAGTTGCATTTTTGCTTCTTTGTATAGGAATTCTTTTTTTTTTCTGGAATGTTAAGCATGAAATGAAATGAAGGTTGAAATATGCTTTTTATTATCAGATTATGAACTATTAACTATTATTTAACCATTGTTTCATTTTTATGCTGAGGTTTTTTTTATGAAGAACAGAAATATTGAAATTGATCTTGATCTACACAAAATTCTTGAGTGCAACAGGCAGAGTTTTTCTGAAACGGAGTGCGAAATATTGCATCGGCTGTTTACAAACAAGGAGCGCCGGAGAAGCATCGCGTCATTGTCCGTTGCTTCAAGCCAAGGGCAGGGATCTATGCTTTCTTCTTCCCCTAACTCGTCTGATTGAGGAACGAAGCAGGACTTCTGTTTCTTTTTTTCCGATTTTCATGTCTTAAGGGTAAGGTGTTTTGATAGCTTTTTCGTTAGGAGTGGCTTCTTTATTCGATCGGTTTTTTGTGAACCTTACAGGTGTGTAAGTTGCTATTTTTCCTGATTTCAGTGATAGCGGAATATCAAGGCACCGACCCACCCTATTCCGAGTGCAGCTAATACGGACAGAAGCCCGTATATTTCTTTCCGCTGTTTGGCTCCCCGGGATAAAAGTTCTTCAATTCCTCTTTTGCGAATCTGGAAGCTGTTTTGCGTTTTCTGGATCATTTTTCCTGCGCTGTTAAATAGGAAAATATGCGCGGTGTAAGTTCCGGTTGGCGCATTGGAAAGCATGGGGAAGCGTGAAAAAAAAACGGTGTCACTGAGAAATTGGACGCCTTCTGGGTTTTCAAGGTAAAGATTTTTCTTCTGCATCAGTCGTATGAGGTCCGTCTTAAAATCATCTTCGGCTTCTATGGTTTCGTGCACTGATGAGGGATGAGAAAAAATGTCCTGCCTGAGGTTGATCCCGTAATGTTTGAGAGTGGCAATGGATGTGATTTCCTGAAGTGTTTTGTTTGAGAAGATCCCGAGATATCCTTTTACTTCAGGGAAATACATCGACGTCCCATTGACCCAGATGCCCGCGACTCTTTCCTTACGCCAGATTCTGATTTTTTTCCGGGGACCGCACAGGACTATAATGACATTATAGTTACCTGCCTTTTTGAGGGAGGATTTGTCACTGGCGATTGATCCGAAAAGTACGATTTCTGCGCCAGTGAAATTGGAAGTGATCCAGACCGTATCAGATGAGATTGCTGTTATAAGCTCCTCTCCCCTCGCTGCATATGTGAGAAAGATAAGGACAGAAGAGCTCACGAGTGCTCTGATGATGGAAAGACAGATTGCGACGACGGTGGCGTGGCCAATCATGTCTTTAGTTTCTTTCAATGTTCAAGCTAAAATATTCGGAAGGGGTCGCGATGAGGTCAAAGGCTAGTCGCGCAGCCGTGATGAGCACAAGGAAAGCTAAGAGACTTCGGAGATGCTCGCTACGTAATCTGTTTCCAACGCGCGCTCCGATTTGTGCACCAGATACACTACCAATCATGAGAATGAAGGCAAGGAGTATATCTACGGACTGGTTTGTGATGGCGTGCGTATATGTTACGAAGGCGGCAACGATCAGGATTTGTAAAAGGGATGTCCCGATGACGATGTGAGTAGGGATATGAAGAAGGTAAATCATTGCCGGGATGAGAATAAATCCTCCCCCTACGCCCATAATAGCTGTGAGAACGCCGATCCCGGCACCCAGTCCGATGATGGGGATCACGCTGATGCGGAGTTGTGCATTTTTGAAGTGCATTTTTAGAGGAAGAACTTGAACCCAGAGAGGTATCTTTTTCCTCTTGAGTCTTTGTGCCTCTTTGTTTTTTGACTGCAGGATCTCTGAGAGACTTTCAATGAGCATCAGGCTGCCGATTGTTCCCAAGAAGGTAACATAGCAGAGAGAAATGATAATATCAATCTGGCCGCGTTTACTGAATTCATTAAAAATCCAGAGACCGATTGCGGCTCCTAGAATACCGCCAACGGTCAATGCGAGGCTTAAAGGGACGTCAATACGTCGTTGTCCCCTGTGGGCAATAACCCCTGAGATCGAGGATGCGACCAACTGATTGGCCTGACTGGCTACGGCCACGGTGGGAGGTATGCCTGAGAAGATCAGTAACGGTGTCATGAGGAACCCCCCGCCGACACCAAACATTCCTGACAGGAACCCTACGGTGCTTCCCAGTCCAAGGAGGAGAAAAAGATTCACCGACATTTCGGCGATGGGCAGATATATCTGCATGGGCCGCTCTGTCTTGCTGAAATGATGAAAAGGGACAACGCTTCGTCCCACGATTCTTATCCCCCATTAGATGGCAAGGAATAGGGCAGGTCAATTATTATTGCCATAAATTTATTATTATGCTGTATGGCGTGGTCCTGAATCTGGTTCTTCGGGATTAAAATCCTGGCATTTCTTGAGAAAAGAGGACCTTATCTCAGCTGGGATGCTGTCGTCTTTTTTTCGGAAGGTAGCTTATCTCTTCCTAATTGAAGGGAGCGGGCGAATATATGGTGTAGAGGTAAATTCTGAAAACCGCGCATTTTCTTTTTGATTATTCTTTGTTGTTTGTGTTTGGGGGATGATGTTCTGAACTACCTGCTCCGGAATTGTTTTTTCTTCTTGCAAAGAGGAGGGGGATTGTTCTCCATTTTTAATGGTCGCGACTTTGTTCAGGAGTATATCCGAGGATTTTTTTCCTGATTGTTTCGCGGAAGCAAAACTTTTCTGGGGAGTGATTTGCGAAATTCTGTCGTAAATGCTCAATGATCCTGCCACAAGTAATAGGATTGCGCTTGTCGTGAGCGTAGCGACCCAGACGCTGTTGCGTATTCTAGGAGGCGGCTGGCCGGGGAGTTTTTCAAAGAGGCGTGCTTCTATTCCAGATCGCATCTTTTCCATGATTTTAAACGAAAAGACTTTGTTTTGGAGAGTTTGTAAGTCTCGCGTTTTGATGAAGTAGTGAGGAGATTTAACGCCTTTTTGCGCACCAGAGAGTCTAGAGACATTTTGCATATCGTCTGGGTCTTGCGTTTCCTTTTTACTGTTATGTCTGAAGGCCATTGTCCTGTTCCTCAAATTGCCATTTTGTTTTTTATTTAACGATTGGGCATTTTTTGCTGCCATTCGTGCTGAAGCAAGCAAAGCTGAGGTTGTTTGATGTTTATTAAGAAAGGGTTGGTTGTCGTTTTCCAGCTTTTCCTCCTTTTGTGTCACATCTACCGTTTTTTGTTGCTCATTTTGTGTTGAGACGGTGAATTGAATATTATTCAGATCTTTCTGAAGCCTTTGCATCAACATGTTATCATGAGGAGCCTGAGCCTGAGCCTGAGCCTGAGTTTCTGTTTTTGCATCCTGTTTTATGAAAGATTCATCACGAATGGTCTTCATGATTTTTTCTACGGCTTCTGTAAGGTCTTCTTTTGTTTTTTGAGAGTCATTTCTGTGGACTGTGTCTATGTGCGTGTTGATGCTTTCTACTTTTTGGCTGAAATCTTTTATGGCTTGCAGTGTTTCTTTTGAGGTATGGGAAAGGTTATCCCTAATTGTGTTAATTTGTTGGGCCATGTGCTCCATCGGCAGTTTCAGACTGAGTATTTTTGCAAGTTTCTCATTATTATCTTCAAAGGATTTTGCAATGTTTGCAATCTTCCCGATTGCCGGCTCTGGATTTATGTGATCATCTTTCTGTCTGGCAAGTTTTTCAATTTTATCAGCGAGTGCCTGAACAAATTTTTCCAGATTTTTGAGATTATAATCCTGCTTGCAGGGAAGCAGGGGGGCGCGCGTTGTATTTTCTGTCAGGCCCTCTTTGTGTAACGTTTTATCGAGGGTGACGTCCGGGTAGGGTTTGTTTGTTTTTTTTGGTATCGGGCATGAAGAGGACATAGCGTCCTGTTTCATATCTGTGCACAAGGTCTCGTTTTTTGACGATATGAGGCTGTTTTCCTTTTTATTTTTCTCTGTGTCCTTATCACTGGAGAGCCTCTTCTGGAGGATATCGGCAAGTTTATCATCATCATTTTTCCAAGGTCTATTGAAATCAGAAAAGAATTTATCCCGGCTGTGATCTGGGTCTGATTCGGGTAGGGAACCGATGTTTCGGTTGGTCTGCGGATCAAAAGATAGTTCCGCGCTTTTATTTGTCCCGGATAGCAGGGATGATGAAGGCTCCTGTACGTTTTGTGTTACAGGAAAGGTATTTTTTTTATCTTCACGGCGGTCAGGGATGGCGTCTGTAGCTGCCATAAGCATATTTTCTGACGTATGTTTTAATGCTGTAGAGATATTCTGGAGTAGCCAGTTTTTCTCTACTCCTTCTCCGAAGGAAGAGGAATGTTCACGATCTCTATTGTTTTTGTGAGAAGAGATTCTTTTTAGAGGAGGGGGAGTATTGCCCTGATTCAGGAGATTGTCTCTATGCGTTTTTTTAAGTGTTTCTTTCTTGCTAGAGGGAGGCGCATCAAGGCTTGTGGTATCAAAGTCTGAAAGGCGCTTTTGGATCTCTGCCAGCAAGTTTTCCTCATTACTTTTTTTTATGGGGAACGGATTTTCATGGCGGGCTTCATTTTCAGGAGCTTTATGCTCTTTCCGTTGTGGAGCTTCGATGGAGTGGCCTGTCGGATTGATAGTAGGTATTTTTTCTTGTGTTTCTTTCCTTCTGGAAGGGAGCGCATCAAGGCTTGTGGTATCAAAGTCTGAAAGGCGCTTTTGGATCTCTGCCAGCAAGTTTTCTTCATTACTTTTTTTTACGGGGAACGGATTTTCATGGCGGGCTTCATTTTCAGGAGCTTTATGCTCTTTCCGTTGTGGAGCTTCGATGGAGTGGCCTGTCGGATTGATAGTAGGTATTTTTTCTTGTGTTTCTTTCCTTCTGGAAGGGGGCGCATCAAGGCTTGTGGTATCAAAGTCTGTAAGGCGCTTTTGAATCTCAAAAAGGAGAGCGTCATATCCGGGCAGAATCAAGCCGTTAGGTTTCTCTTTACGCCATTCTTTCGTATTTGAACCCAAGGAGTGTTTCGCAACCATTTCATGGCCTCGCATGAATCAGGCACTCTGCCGATAAGGGAGCGTCTGGGATACCTGGCTACGCTCGGTCCCATTCTTTTTCCGGAAGCGAACGTGAAAGTCCGGAAACTATAACAGTGTATTTTCTTTTGGTAAAAAATTTATTAAGATACTTTTTTTTTTTGTTCATTTTTAAGATTTAGTCTGTGAGCAGAATTTTTTTCTGGTAAGGGGTTTGCGATCTCTCTTCTGAAGCAAGGTGCAGGAAAAATTTTTACTTTTG
Organism: Alphaproteobacteria bacterium; assembly: GCA_028599125.1. Taxonomy (GTDB): domain Bacteria; phylum Pseudomonadota; class Alphaproteobacteria; order Rhizobiales; family NORP267; genus JAQRMX01. Next base: position 40,456 of record JAQRMX010000026.1, read on the forward strand.
TAGAGAATTTCAAAGAATTTCTTTTCCTTTTTTTACTTTTTAATTTTTTGGCAACGCATTTTTTCCCTTCAGTTCATAGATTTCATCGGAAGGGGGCCGGGTTCACGGGACGGCAGAAAAATTTTTCGATTTAGAAAAGCCCTTCGATGTTTCTTTTTTGATTGATTCGGATTTTGTGAGCGGCTGGTACTTCGGGTAGGCCGGGCATGGTCATGACCTTATCTGTCACCACGACGACGAACCCGGCACCTGCAGAGAGGCGAACTTCCCTGATGGGCACTGTGTGTCCTGAGGGGGCTCCCTTCAAATCGGGGTTCGTAGAGAAAGAATATTGCGTTTTTGCTATGCATACCGGTAATTTTCCGTATCCTTCCTCTTGCAGCTCACTGAAAGTGTTTCGTACATCCTGACTTGTGCTGATTCCGTCTGCCCCATAAATCTCTTTTGCGATCGTTTCCACCTTCATGCACAAAGGTATCTCATCCTTGTAGAGAGTCTGGAAACTTCCAGTGCTGCTTTCACATAATTCAACCACTTTTTCTGCCAGCTCACATGCGCCATCGCTCCCTTTTGCCCAGTGATTACAGAGAATGACTTCAACACCATGCGTTTCAAAGGCGTCCTTAAGGGCTTTGATTTCATTTTCTGTATCAGCGATGAAACTATTTATGGCAACGATCACAGGCACGCCAAATTTTTTAACATTGTTTATGTGGCGGTGCAGATTTACACATCCTTTTCTGACAGCATCAGTGTTTTCATTCTCAAGTTCATTTTTTTCAATCCCCCCATGCATCTTGAGTGCGCGGATGGTTGCAACGATAACAGCTGCGGCGGGTTGCAATCCGGCTTTCCGACATTTGATATTAAAGAATTTTTCTGCACCAAGATCGGCACCGAAACCTGCCTCAGTGACCACATAGTCTGCTAATTTTAGAGCCGTCCGTGTTGCTATTACAGAATTACATCCATGCGCGATATTCGCAAAAGGTCCACCGTGAATAAAGACAGGGTTATTCTCAAGCGTTTGTACGAGATTGGGCATTATGGCATCTTTGAGTAATGTTGCCATTGCTCCGGCTGCCTGCATATCTTCAGCTGTCAGTTTTTTCTTTTTATTTGTTTGTCCGATGATGATATTGGCTACGCGCTGTTCAAAATCTTGAATATCGGAAGCAAGACAGAGGATGGCCATAACTTCAGAGGCGGCAGTAATATCAAAGCTATCCTGTCGCGGGTAGCCGTTATTTTTGCCGCCGAGAGATGTGACGACGGAACGCAATGCACGATCATTCATGTCAAGGACCCGGCACCAGCTGATTTGCCTCTGATCAATGCCTTTCTTGTTCCCCCAGTGAATGTGGTTATCGATCATTGCGGCGAGCAGGTTATGTGCAGAGGTGATGGCATGGATATCTCCAGTAAAGTGGAGATTTATGTCCTCCATGGGAATGACCTGTGCATAACCGCCGCCTGCGGCGCCTCCCTTCATTCCGAAACAGGGACCAAGAGATGGCTCACGGAGACAGATCAGTGCTTTTTTTCCGATTTTTTTGAGGGCATCACCAAGACCGATCGTTGTTGTTGTTTTTCCTTCTCCTGCGGGCGTTGGTGTCATGGCCGTAACAAGAATGAGCTTTCCGTCCATAGAATTATTGGATATCGGTATGGAATCGAGGGCCAATTTGGCTTTATAGGGTCCATATAATAGCAACTGGCTATCGTTAATGCCTAATTTGTTCGCAATTTGCGTCACGGGCTCTTTTTTTGCATTATGTGCGATTTCAATATCACTTTTCATTTCTTAGCTCCATTCAGATTTTTAATTTCATATTTCACGGAAACGTCCGGACGACAATATGCTGGCCGGAAATGTTTGTCTGTGTTTTCCTTCCGGCCTTTCAGGATCTCTCTGTTCCAGGAGAGCACGGCACAAGGTGTCCCTGAGGAATCAGCCTTCTTTATAGGGGGAAGGGCGTATTCCGGAGTTTTGTCTACGGGAAAGACCCTGTTTTTACGTGAGAGACAAGGACGGGTTCTGTTTTTTTCCTCCGACGGTTCTCTTTTTGCGTGCACGGGAGACGTAAACAGGCTTCAGGAGACAGTCCATGCATGTCCCCCATCAAGCAATTTCTTGATTTTCTGATTAAGATTTTCTGTCTGGTGAAGGTCTTCCTTTCCAGGATCCTCATTTTTTAGTTGAGGCAGCATGGGTTTGTTTACCGCATAAAAGACGCCAACAGGTGTTGGCATACCTTGTCTCCGGTTGAGACCGGCAAGCATCCATGCCATGTTTTCATTTTTTTCATCATGGCAAAGGAGATCAGTTTCGCTTATACCGTCACACCCTATGGTGACGGCCTCAACAGACAAATTAACCGGATCAAGGACAAGGCCTTTATCATGATTAACACCCCAGATCATTGGGTTCCCGTGGTGAAGCTCCAGTATGTGATCGGGGCTGTTTTTCTTGTTCGTCAGCTCATGAAAAATCCCGTCATTAAAAATGGGGCAGTTTTGAAGGATTTCGACGAGGGCTGTGCCCTTATGGTCATGGGCGCGCCTGAGAATTCCCAAGAGATGCTTTTGGGCGACATCAACAGATCGTGCCACGAAGCTCGCACCTGCTCCCAATGCATATCTTGCGCTATGTACCGGTTCATTCTCTGAACCGTGCAGAGATGTTGGAGATCGGGTACCAAGGCGTGCTGTGGGGGAGAGCTGCCCTTTGGTTAGTCCATAAGTTTCATTGTTGAATAGAAGGTAAACGAGATTAAGATTACGGCGCAGAAGATGGAGGAGGTGATTGCTGCCGATAGAGAGAGAATCTCCGTCCCCGGAGATAATCCAGATATCAAGTGCAGGATTGGCTAATGTGACACCGGTTGCTATAGCGGCTGCGCGCCCGTGGATTGTATGGAAACCGTAAGTCTGAAGATAATAAGGAAACCGTGATGCGCAACCAATCCCCGAAATGAAAACGATTTTTTCTGGGGCCAGTTCCAGATCAGAAAGGGTTTTCTTCACCGCTTTCAGAATTGCGTAATCACCACATCCAGGACACCATCGCACTTCTTGGTTGGATGCATAATCTTTCGGTTCTAGTTTGTTGATATTGATGGTCAAGGGTTCACTTCTCAAGAATTTTTAGCGCGGCATCGACAATTTCGCTAATTTTAAACGGTTGGCCTGTTACTTTGGGATATGAAATAATAGGGCGGCTATAGGCAGATCGAAGCAATGTAGCGAGTTGTCCCATATTCATTTCCGGTATGAGAATAAATTCAAAACAGCTAAGAAGCGTACCAAGATTCCCCGGTAATGGCCAGATATGATGCAGGTGAATGTGACTGATGATATATTCCTGTTCTGTCAACTGTCTCACGGCCTGGTGGATAGGGCCAAAAGTGGAACCCCACCCAACGATGGCCAAGAGACCTTTATCAGGTCCATATTCTACCTTTTGTCTGGGAATTCTGTTTGCAATCCCGGCAATTTTATTGTGGCGCAACAGGGTCATTTCATGATGATTTTGCGGATCATATGACACATTTCCTGTCTGGTTCTGTCGTTCAAGACCACCGATACGGTGTATCTTTCCCTTCATTCCTGGTATCAGCCAGGGGCGGGCCAGCGTTTCAGGGTCACGAGAATAAGGTAATGGTGGAGTCAAGCTTTCTGCGTTCCTTTTGACAGGGAAGGGAGTTATGGCATCAATATCCGGAATTTTCCAGGCTTCTGAAGCGTTTGAAAGATAACCGTCAGTAAGCAGGATAACAGGGGTCATGAAGGTTATTGCAAGTTCCACCGCTTCAATGGCAGCACTGAAACATGCGCTGGGTGAGCGGGGCGCAAGGACGACGAGTGGCGTATCTGCGCTTCGCCCCCAGATGGCCTGATACAAATCTGCCTGCTCTGTTTTTGTAGGCAGGCCTGTAGATGGTCCGCCGCGTTGTGCGTTAATGATAACAAGGGGTAATTCAGTTGCCACAGCAAGGCTGATTGCTTCACTTTTTAGTGCCATTCCAGGACCAGAAGAGCCTGTAACACCTAGATGTCCGGCATAACTGGCACCAATAGCAGCGCAAACAGACGCAATTTCATCTTCTGCTTGAAAAGGGATGATGTTATATGGCTCTCCTAGGCCGGTGAGCAGATGAAGCATGTCGGACGCCGGTGTGATTGGATAGGAACAATAGACCATTTTCAGATTAGCCAGCATAGCGCCTGTTACCAGGCCCCAGCAGAGAGTTTCTGTTCCTGTGACATTGCGATACAGTCCCGTTTCTATAGGCGCCTCCGGGACGTGATAAAGATGTCTGTTTGCGTTGTATTCTGTGACATCGGCATAAGCAAAACCCGCATCGAGTGCGGTAAGATTGGCCTCAAGGATGTGCGTTTTTCCAGCAAATTTTTTTCTGATCCAGTCTGTGACCGTGGTCTTTTCGCGGTCAAACATCCAGAGTGCCAGTCCTAAGGCCCACATATTCCTGGCGTGCCGGGCTTCACGGATTGAGATATGTTCTGTTTTGACGGCTTTTATGGTGAGATTGGAAAGAGGCAAACGCATGAGACGATAATGATCAAGCGTGTGATCATCAAGCGGGTTAACGTCATAACCGGCTTTGGCAAGATCACGCGTTGTGAAGCAATTCTCATCAATGATGATGAGCCCGCCATCACGGAGGTCAGAAAGATTGACCTTGAGAGCGGCCGGGTTCATAGCGAAAAGTATATCAATATTATCCCCTATGGTCTGTGTTTTATGAGAACCAAAATTAATCTGGAAGGCTGAAACACCCGAAGCACTTCCGGCAGGAGCTCTGATTTCCGCAGGGAAATCCTGAAAAGTTGCTAAATCATTTCCTGCAAGGGCCGTTGATTGGGTGAATTGCTTTCCTAATATCTGAATCCCGTCCCCTGAATCTCCTGCAAATCGAACGACAGCGGCGTCTATGGTTTCCCGTTTTTGGAAAAGATTTTTATCGTGGTTACTGGCCATTTCTCCTATATTTACCCCATTTGCTCATTATAAGAATTGGCCTGAGAAGGCAGGATTTTCATTTCCTTTTGTTGATTATGCGCGGCATTTTTTTTAATGCAATGGAAAGAGTCTGTCAGGGCGATTGTCTTTTCACGTCTTCGGGCTATTGTGTGCTTTTCAGCATGTGACGTAAAAGCGTCCTGTTTTTCCAGGAGATGGCTTTGTGATAAGCTATGCGGGAAGGGCTGTCATTATTATCAGAACATGATCAGAAAGACTGATTGATTTACGGTTGTATGAAGGTTTCTATATTTTGAGTACTCATTTCCATTTTTCTTCCCGCAGCGCGGACGTTTTGATGAGTTCAGGTTTCATTTGATTTACAATCCATTCCGCTGCTCGTTCTGGAGAAATCTATACTTATATGTACAAAGGGCAGAGATACCCTATCACGGGATTTATCTTTCTGAAGCTGATGCTTGCGTATATTCGGCAAGGCGTACGTTTTTGGAGACATTGAGTGGGCGCGTTCCGGGATGTTGTAATAATGTCTGTTCTCTTGTTTTTGTAATGAGATACGGAGCCTTCGGGTAAGCCGTGAACGAATGTATTCCGTACGTCGCGGAACGCAACAGCCTGATCAGGCTTTCCGTTTTAGGAGCGGAGAGTTTTGCAAAAGCCAAGTCGGAGACGCGCCGATTTGAGATCATGGTATAGAGCTGTGGCACCTTGTATCCTTGTCTGTGGTGCGTCTTTGTCTGTATGGAGCCGCGCAGAGGAGTCGTTGTGGGCCGGTCCGTGTACGGTCTTGTTTTTCCGGTAATTCTAAGGAAAGGGCTAGTATCCTGCTGCGGACGCAGGTGGGGTATGGGAACAGGGATTTCCATACGCCTGGCCTCTGCGACACGCATGGGCGTGGCGTTGAGCGGACGGCTGGTTGGTATAATTGCTGTTTTCACGTCTGTTTTTTCCGCTCTGTTGCGGAAAGTCGGCAGGGAAACATTCAGGGCGGCTGGCTTTTCCTGTTGATAAGAAGGAAAACCGCGCGTTTGAGGGAGGGGGGCAGCAGAGATGAGCTGCGACCTCTTATTCCTGCTTTCTTTTACAGACATTGGTGATAATGGATACCCGTCTGTGGGGACGTGGAGTGAGTTTCCATCAGGGAAGATCTGAACGAGTTCTTGTCGAGACATGCGGGGCCAGTGCCGAACGCTGCCGATGTCAAGGTGAAGGAACGGAATTCCTGATTTTGGATAATGTCCTACGCCGCCGCGTTGGAGCTGGAGGGCAATCTTGTGTACCAAAGACAGGGGGACATCGGGCATATACACATCCATTGCTTGTCCCAGGATATGCTGGCTTCTTTTCGCAACACCCTTCGTGTGTTTGCGGAGAGCCGAATTGGTAACCGGTGACCGGTATCCAGATAACAGATGAAGAGGTTTTTTTGAGCCTGCAAGAGTGTGAACGATATAGGCAAGGTCAATGAGTCTAGGGTCAATCGGGATGAGTTCATTGCGCCGCCAATCCCGCATGATGTGGTCAATAGCCCTCATTGCAAGGGGATCATATTCACCATCCTGCTTGTAGGTGACGGTCAAATTTTCTTTTGTATGGACATTATAAAAAGAGATTGTGCGTGTTTCTGCTAAAGCACGTCCTGTGGTGCATGGGAGGCTCAATAGAGCAATGCCCGCTGCTTGCAAAAAGAAGATAAAGAAAGCTCTGTATCCCCGAGACGCCGGCCATTTTTGTCTATTTTTCCTCATCTTTATCAATGTCCTGGCTTATTTACGCTTACTCTGGAACGCTTTGCTCCGGCAGGGCCTATTTATGATAATGAACCTTTCCGTTTTTACGCCGTTGAAAGGATTTCGAAGTAAAAACAGGAGAGAGGGTAGAGTTTATCAGCTTGAAGGTTAATTATTTTATACTTCATTCATGTTTTTTCAGAATATTACTGTGAAACTGACCTTTTCTGCTTAAATGTGCTCACAACATGGCAGGGGAATAAAAATAGTAGGGGGATATGAACAGGCCTCTCCATGAATTCTCCATGAGAGATTTTCTGGAAACCTGTCAGGTTTTTTATTATATTTTATCAGTTTTTTCTGGAGGGGGTCAGCTAACTGGACGTGACCTAAAGTGCTTGATGTTTAAAGCTTTTCTTTCCAGTTTTTCGTTGTCTGATCGGATTTTTTAGTCAGCTATGCTTTGTCTCTGTGTTTCCGTTGCGCGTATTTCATTCACGTGGTAAATCCTGTTCCAGTTGGATCCTCTTTCTGCTTTTTGTTCTTAACTTTTCGGTAGGGAGGAAAAATCTTTCAGATTATTGTCCCGGGCTTCCGCACCTGATCGCTTATGAAGACAAAAAACTGATAAGAGGAATGAATATCGGCGAATGAGGACCGGTGTGATCAGGTGAAGAGGGGAGTGCTACGACAAGCCGGGTTCTTGGTCAGCTGGTCAATCTTATTGACAGGGTAGGGATAATATCGAAGGGATGGCGGTTATGTATTGGATCCAAGGATCTGCAAAAATCTGTTCAGGAAATAAAAACTCCGGTCCTGGGGGAGAGGTGGATTTGCCTGAGTGGGATTTGAGAGATTTATATGAAAGTCCTTCTGATGAACGATTTTTGAGTGATATGAAGCGCGCTGGAGATGACGCTTTAGCATTTTCGTCTCGTTACGAAGGCAAACTCAGGGAGTTGGCTGAAACGGCTCCATCGACTCTCGCCTATTCTGTAAAAGAGTTTGAGGCACTCAATGACTCTCTGGGGCGGCTTATGGTGTATGCTGATTTGCTGTATGAGAGCAATACAAATAAGCCTGAGTGTGTCAAGTTTCGTGCAGATGTACAGGAGAAGGTTACAACGATCAGTTCGTCCCTTCTTTTTTTCAGTCTTGAATTGAACGGGATTGATAATAGCATCCTGGATGCAGCGGCACAGCATGAGGGACTTTCCTATTACAAGCCCTGGCTTGATGATCTCCGGAAGGATCGTCCTTACCAGCTTGATGCCCATCTTGAACGGCTTTTTCATGAAAAAAGTGTCACCTCTTCTGTTGCGTGGAATCGTTTGTTTGACGAGACTATCTCGTCCTTGCGCTTTGATGTGGGTGGGGAAACTCTCTCTCTTGAGCCAGTTCTCAACAAACTTCTTTCAGAAGAAGAGGAAAAAAGACAAGCGGCTGCAGAGGCATTGGCTGAAACCTTCAACAAGAATCTTCCTCTCTTTGTCTGCATAACGAATACTCTTTCCAAGGATAAGGAAATTTCTGACAAGTGGCGCGGGTTCAAGGATGTGGCATCGTCCCGGCATTTGGCGAACCGGGTCGAAAAGCCTGTGATTGATGCGCTTGAACAGGCCGTTGTTGAAGCTTATCCACGTTTATCACATCGCTATTACAGACTGAAAGCCAAGTGGTTAGGGAAAGACAAGCTTGCTCATTGGGATCGTAACGCGCCCCTTCCGGAACAGTCTTTAAAGGTTGTGTCATGGGCGGAAGCGCGCGGGATTGTTCTTGATGCCTATCATGCTTTTTCCCCGGAGATGTCTGAAATTGCTTCGCGCTTTTTTGAGAGAAACTGGATTGATGCGCCGATACGTGATGGTAAGAGCCCCGGTGCATTCGCTCATCCAGCGGTTCCCAGCGTTCATCCCTATGTGTTGGTCAATTATCAGGGAAAGTTACGTGATGTGATGACGTTAGCCCATGAGATCGGCCATGGCGTACATCAGGTTCTGGCCAGTTCCCGTGGTGCTCTGATGGCACCCACGTCCCTGACTCTGGCTGAGACTGCGAGTGTTTTTGGTGAGATGCTCACATTCAAATCCTTGCTTGCAAAGGCCTCAGATGACAAGGAAAGGCGGGGATTGATGGTGCCGAAGGTGGAGGCCATGTTGAATACGGTCGTCAGGCAAATCGCTTTCTATCGTTTTGAGCGTCGTGTCCATATCTCCCGTGCTGACGGAGAGCTAACAGCAGAGAAAATTGCCGGGATCTGGAATGAAACGCAAGGAGAGAGTCTCGGGCCATTCGTTACGATTGATCGTAGTTTTGAAACCTTCTGGTGCGGTGTTCCTCACTTCATACATGCGCCGTTTTACGTCTATGCTTACGCATTTGGAGATTGTCTGGTTAATTCACTTTTTGCGATTTATGAGACAGGGGGTGAGGGGTTTCGGGATCATTATCTTGATCTGCTTCGGGCTGGAGGTTCAAAGTGCTATACTGAACTGTTGGAGCCTTTTGGCCTGGAGTCTAGCCCTGATGATCCGGCTTTCTGGACGATGGGATTATCAGTTATTGAACGAATGATTGATGATCTTGAATCATGATTATACGACGGTATGTGAAGGTGTTTGGGTTTGCTTGATCTGGAGGTGATTTGCTATGTCCGAGACAAAATTTACTGTTGGCACTGCTCCTGGGAATGATTATCCAGAGCATGAACGAACATATGTTTCTTTTATCCGTTTTTCTGTCGGATCTGTACTGGCGTTTGTTTTGATTCTGGTTTCACTCGTTGGGATGGGTGTAATAGGAGGAAGCGCTTTTTACGTTAGTGCAGCCGGTTTACTTCTAGGTTTTGTTCTGATTGCAGCGACGCTTATTTCAGGACTGGAGTGGTCTTTAACTCTGTTTTTTATTATCTTTCTGAGTATTGCGTTGTTGCCGTTTGCCTGAGCTTTATTCTTTTTTTCTGTCTCTGCGGTTTCGCCTTTATGAGGAGAAGAGAGGTTCTTCCGGGAGGCATGATTTCTTCGGGTAGAAAAAAGGCACTTGAAAGGGGCAGCCTGTGCTTGCAGGTCTTCCCTGGCCAATTTTTTCAACGGCCTTGATCATCCGGCCTTTGCGCCCGAGCAGCTCGTCGCCATAGCCAATAATGCGCTTGTTGGGCATGGCAGTCGGTGAAGCTTTGCGTAATGCGAGGGCTATCTCCGTCTCGTCAATCTCCGGATTATGCATACATACAGCGATAAAGGCGGCGGCTGTTGAACGACTGATACCGGCCCAGCAGTGAATCAGCATGGGGCTGCTTTTTTCCCAGTCACCAATAAATCTGATGAGTCGTTCCACATGGGAAATCTGAGGTAATTTCAGGTATATGTGGGCTTCATTGATATCATTGAAACAGAATTTCAGATGACGGTCAGTGTCAATTTCTTGAACGAAAGGAATATCGTCTTTGGTGCTGACAAGCGTAATAAGATGAGTAATGCTATACTGCCTGACAATTTGCTTGACATGATTAAGAGGACAGACGTAGAGCATAATTTTTACCTTACTCAGATGATCGGGAATCGTGTGATGTCCGGATAAAAGAAGGGTGTTGTCGAGACCTGCTTTCGGCACCCATTCCATTTTTCCTGAACGGGGACGAATCTAAATGGATCAAGGTTTGCCTTTCGCTATATTTTTCTCTCATATTTTCCTTTCCGCCGTCCTGTATTTCTCGTCCGAGTAGGGGGCCGGAGAGAGTTTCTGAAGAGACGCCTGTTGCCGGAGCTCCGGCTTGATGATGCTGCTTCCGGCGATCAAGGGTAGGTTTTTTTCTATAGCCAGCAGGGCGTGGTCAAGCCGCAGCATAGCGAGGCCACTATTATCAGAGGCAAGAGAACCGATCGTGCCGATGACGCGGGTTCCCATTTTTATTTCGTCTCCGGTTGATGGTTTTTTTCCGTCCCAACGGATCGGGACAATGCGTTTGCGCACGGTAGTACGATTATGCATTCGTGAAACGACTTCCTGTCCGACATAACAGCCCTTACTGAAGGAAAGACCGCCAAGCCTGTCCATATTTGCCTCATGCGGGAATGTCTGCCCAAATGTAAAATCAAGGCCACCTTCCGGCACTGCATGTGCAATCCGGCAGGCATGATAATCTTCCAATTCTGAAATATGACTCCCGCCACGCATATCTGACGATAGAAGGAAGGGGAATACGGCGCGCCAGACGGTTGCGCCCATACGTGGATCCTGATGGAAGTGAGTGCTATTTTCTGGTATGCTATGGTAGAGTGCAACGATCCTGTGTGTATCGGACAGGTTTTTTATAGTGACCTTTGCGTGAAGTTTGTAATTTTCCAGTTGTTTAATGAGCGTTTTGATTTGATCTGCACGGCAGTCAAGAATGAGGCCCCCGTCTGTGAGTGAGATGAGCATATCAAACAATATTTTTCCCTGGGGGCTAAGGAGAGCAGCAAAGAGTGCTTCTCCTGCCCGGAGAGCCTTTATATCGTTTGTGAGCAATCCCTGCAGGAAGCTATGGGCTTCTGGTCCCGTAACAGAAATGGGAGCACGATCAGTCAGGACAGTGTCATATTTTTCGTTCATTGTTCTGTTCCTTTTCTTCCACTCGCGTGACTGTATCCGTGAAATTTATATTTCGCAATCAGAAGGGGAGTGGACAGGCTTTGTGTCCTGGGACAGGAATTTATAAAGAGAGTTGATCGGGGAGGTTATCAGGGTGCTTCAAATTTATGATTCTCTTTTGAAAGGGGGCACGATTGTTAACCAAAATGGCTGTCTGAGAGCTGATTTGGGTATTCGTGATGGGCGTATTGTTGCTTTTGGTCTTCTTGATGAGACGCACGCAGGACAGATTGTTGATTGTCGAGGATTGCATATTCTTCCTGGTGTGATTGATACACATGTGCATTTTCGTGATCCGGGTAATACGCATAAGGAAAGCATGGAAAGTGGCTCCCGCGCTGCTGTTCTGGGGGGTGTAACGGCTATTTTTGATATGCCTAACACAATCCCCCAAACTACAACTGAATCGGCATTGGCGGCCAAGATTTCACACGGTCGTAACCATATGCATTGTGATTTTTCTTTTTTTGTAGGTGCCACGAAAGACAATATTGAGCAGCTGGCGAATCTGGAATGGCAGGCGGGTTGTTGCGGGATAAAAGTATTTATGGGCTCGTCAACCGGAAATTTACTGCTTGATGATGATGATGACGTTGCTGCTATTTTGCGTGGGACGACAAGACGTGTCGCCTTTCACTGTGAAGATGAGGCTCTGCTGCGTGCATGTACGCATCTGCGTGTAAAAGGCAACCCGGAGACGCATACATTGTGGCGAAGTGCTGAAGCTGCTTTGATGTGTACGACCCGTCTTTTGCATTTAGCCCGGAAGGTAGAGCGCCGTGTTCACCTCTTGCATGTGTCGACTGCAGAGGAAATGTCTTTACTGTCCGATTTTCGTGATATTGCCAGTGTTGAGGTCACTCCGCATCATCTGACTCTTGAAGAGAATGAAAGTTATACGCGTCTGGGGACATTTGCGCAGGTGAACCCTCCTTTGCGTAATTCAGCTCATCAATTGGCGTTGTGGTCTGCGGTGAGGGGGGGACTGGCTGATGTTATCGGTTCTGACCATGCCCCACATACGCGGGATGAAAAGAATCGGCCTTATCCGGAATCTCCCTCTGGTATGCCCGGGGTACAGACATTCGTGCCTGTTATGCTTCACCATGTACATACAGGTCGTTTGACTCTGGAACGCTTTGTGGATTTGACAAGTGCTGGTCCGGCCCGTCTTTATGGGATTGCAGGTAAGGGGCGCATCGCGGAGGGTTATGATGCGGATCTGACTATTGTTGACCTGAAGCGTCAGGAAAGACTCTCTGATCAATGGATTGTTTCAGAATGTGGTTGGACGGCATTTGATGGCATGGAAGTGACAGGGTGGCCAGTGGGATGCTATGTGCGCGGGAGACAGGTCATGTGGGAGGGAGAATTGGTAGAAAGTTTTGTCGGGACCCCGATGCGTTTTACAAGGTGAGCCTGTTTCTTTTATTGGTGATGATTTTTGTGACAGGGTCGCTTCTGTCTTCAACAGGCTTTCTATAATCGGTGCAAGCAAGAGTGCTTCTTTTGCTTCTGTTTTACGGGATATAGTTACAGAGTCGATTCTTTTCATGATGCAGGAAATGATCACTGCATGGTTCTATGGAGAGAAAATTCACCTTGCTGGACGCGCTGCGCTAAGCCAGCGGTCATTTCCGCAACAGCATCTTCTCCATAGATTGTAACAAGATCACTGAAAGCCTTAAAGAGAGCCGCGTTAGCGATCAATTCAGTCTCAAGGCCCTCATAAAGAGCATCATTCCATGCACTGAGAACATATCCCAATGCTGTTTTTTTTTGCTGCTTCAGCTCTTCATGATCTTCATCTGAAAGTGCAGAAAGAGTTTTCAGTAATGTCATGGGCACCTACTTTTCACAAAAGTCTTCTAATTTTTAGCATGTCACAGCGTCTCATATTAGACCTTTGCCTGCGGAATTCACAACTAATTGTTTTTTTTAATTGCGCTTCCCCGCGAGAGCTTTTTCCTTTATCCTTACTTTCCCTTTCCATAAGAGCACGGCCTGCGCGTAGCAAGAGTGAGAGGGCGAGATCTAATCTTCGGGTTTTGTTCACCCTGGGTTCACTCTTCTTGTTCTGCAGGGGGGAGGAGTGTTCCTGGATTGAGGATTCTTCCGGGGTCCAGTATGTTTTTGAATTGTTGCATCAGTTTGAGTTCGACATCACTTCTAAACTGTTTCATCAGGCCACGCTTTGCGCGTCCAATTCCATGTTCAGCGCTTATAGATCCTTCATGGCGGTTGACCAGGGCGTGGATAGCTGTATTGAGTTTTTCCCTTTGGCGGAGGAAAACAGAGATATCTGCTCCAGGGGGCTGGCTGACATTGTAGTGTATGTTTCCATCTCCGAGATGACCGAAGGGAACAGGGCGTGCGCCGGGAATGTTTTTTTCCACCAGTGCTGCTGCCTCATTAAGAAATTTCGGGATGACCCCTATGGGGAGAGCAATGTCATGTTTAATGGAGCCGCCTTCATTTTTTTGGGCTTGTGACATGCCCGTACGGAGCTGCCAGAATGACTGCGCTTGCTTGCGGGTTTCTGCTTGCGCGGTCATGTGGACCCGCTCTGTTTTTCTGAAGGAAGTGAGCATAGCTGCAACGCGCGTGCGCAAAAGATCAGGGTCTTCTCCCGAGACGATGTCAAAGAGTATGTACCAAGGTGAGGGGGAAAGGAAAGGAAAGTTTACACCCGAAATATGACGGAGGCCAAAACATATTGCGATGTCCGGAAGCAGCTCAAAGCTTGTAAGGGACTGTCCAAACAGATCCTTGACTTTGTGAAGCAGGCCAATAGCGGCCTCAGGATCGGGCAGAGCGATATAGACGGTTTCTTCTGCGCGCGGTCTGGAAAATAATTTCAGAACTGCGGCAGTGATGATTCCAAGCGTTCCTTCTGAGCCGATAAAGATATTTTTCAGGTCATATCCTGTGTTGTCTTTTCTTAAGTGCCGCAGGCTGTCCAGAATTTCTCCGTTTGCGAGTACGACTTGCAGTCCCAGCGTAAGATCTCTCGTGGTCCCATAGGAGAGTGCATTTACTCCTCCTGCGTTTGTGGACAGGTTTCCACCGATCTGGCTCTGTCCGTCTGGTCCGAGACGGAGGGGGAAGAGACGGTTTACGGAAGAAGCTTTTTCCTGAATGTAGGCCAGTGTGCATCCTGCTTGTACCGTGATTGTATCACTATCAGTATCAATGTTGAGAATCCGGTTCAATCGGCTCAGGGAGAGGAGGAGTTCATTTCCTTTCCGGGAGGGAATTTGTCCACCGACCAGCCCTGTATTTCCGCCTTGTGGAACAATTGCTGTGGAAGTCGCATTAGCCAGCTTCATGATTTCTGTAATTTCCCTCACGCTTCCGGGACGAAGAACCATTGGTGACTGACCATGGAATCTGTCGCGCCATTCCCTAAGAAAAGGGCGAATATCTTCCTGATCACGCAGAGCATGAGGAGTGCCGACAATCTGCTCGAAACGGTCAAGTAGGTCATTGGAAGGAGGAGAAAATGAGGGATATCCGGTTTGCATGGGTCGCATTTATATCCAGGTTACATATGCGCTTTGGTATGGGCGTTTCGGAATATAAGGATTACATGTTTTTTTCCTTCGGGGGAGCAATTTTTACGTTTGTGGGCCAAAGTACGCATTAGTCGGGACAGATGATCTTTTAACGGGCCGTTTTTTTCCTATGAAGGTGATCTTTTTTTGTATCCTTTTTTCTTTCTGCCTGTTCTTTTTTGTGGTTAGTTTTCCTGCATCTGGTCGGCTGGTGGTTCGGTTGCGATTTCCTGGTTTGTTTTTCTTCTGTTAGGAATAATGAGTTTTATCTTGAACAAACATAAAAAGTTTCCTAAACTGATTTTGCCCAAATTCGCACGTGCCTGTGGTCATGCGTGAGGCGATTCTCCTGAGCTTCTCTGAGTTTTAGCTCTATGATCGTTTTCTTCGTGGCTTAAAGCAACGACGGTCAGGGCTTTTTTGGTCTCTTCCGGCTTTCCATCAGCCGGGGTCACTAAGGAGGCACACCATCATTGCCGGGACGTGCGGGGAGTTCTTCTTTTCCAATCGTTGGCATTCGTTTCGCAGCTCGTCTTTGAGGACGGGCTGTCTCTACCAGAGCTGTGTATTTTCAGTTACTGGTGGATATGTCATTCGACCGGGTGGCATGGTTTGTGGATTGGCGTGTTGTTTTTGTCATCCTCTTGCCTATGTAGCCCTGTCGGTAGCGTTTGTGACGGGAGGGACGCAGATGAATGATCGGTTTAAGAAATTTCTTGATGTGCAGCAGCCCGAGAGCCCATGTCTTCTTCTTGACTTGGATATTGTTCGTCTCAATTATGAGTCTTTTGCCGAAAGCCTGCCGGATACGCAGGTTTTTTATGCTGTGAAGGCAAATCCTGCACCTGAAGTTCTCAATCTTCTTTATGAGCTCGGTTCTTCCTTTGATTGTGCGTCTATGGGTGAGATTGAGCTTGTTTTGGCGACAGGTGCAGGCCCGGATCGCATTTCTTTTGGCAACACGATCAAGAAGAAAAGGGATATTGAGCGTGCGTTTCAGCTGGGGATCTGTCTTTTTGCTGTTGATTGCGATGCAGAGGTGGAGAAGGTAGCGCAAGTTGCCGCCGGCTCAAAGATTTTCTGCCGTGTTCTCTGTGATGGTACTGGTTCTTCCTGGCCGTTATCAAACAAATTTGGCTGTGATTCGGTCATGGCCGTTGATGTCCTGGAATATGCGCATACCCTGGGGTTGCAGGTGGAGGGCGTGTCCTTTCATGTTGGTTCCCAGCAGGCTGATCCTGGGGCGTGGGATCACGCTCTGGCGATTGCCGCGAGTGTTTTTCGGACCCTTGCGCAGCGTGGTATTCAGTTAAAAATGATTAATCTGGGGGGAGGGTTCCCAGCTTGCCGACTGCATCATGTACCGGACAAGGAGACATATGGTCGCGCAATTTTTTCTTCTTTGCGGACCCATTTTGGAAATTGCATCCCTGAGACCATTATTGAACCGGGGCGTGGTATGGTTGCTGATGCCGGCCTTATCAAGGCAGAAGTTGTCCTGATTTCGAAGAAGACGAAGCTTGATACCAGGCGCTGGGTTTACCTTGATATTGGTAAATTTGGCGGTTTAGCTGAAACCATGAGTGAATCGATCCGTTATCCAATCCGTACGCCCCGTGATAATTGCGAGAAGGCGCCGGTTGTTCTCGCGGGACCTACATGTGACAGTGTGGATGTACTTTATGAGAAAACGCCTTTTATGTTACCTGTTTCATTGCAGATTGGTGATGAGGTCTTAATTGAGGCTACAGGAGCCTATACCATGACATACGCATCGAATCATTTTAATGGGATTCCTCCCCTTGCTTATTTTGTTATCTGACATCGGCAAGAGGTAGCAGGGTTTCTGTTTCTTGTTTCTTACAGGGGCGACTATTTTTTCTTATTTTGATATGAGTTTTTTACCGGATAGCAAGAGGGAGCTGGGGGGAGGGGACGGATATGGAGGACTGGGAAACATACAGCAAGCTGTCCGGTTCTGTTGTTATGCTCGGCTTCGGGTCTATCGGACGTGGTATGTTGCCGCTTTTGGAACGCCATCTTGATTTTGACATATCACGCATGGTTGTCATTGATCCTGATAGCACAAACCGATCTTTGCTTGATGAAAGGGGGATACGTTTCATTCAGGAGCGTGTGACGCCGGATAATTTCAATTCTCTGTTGCCGCCGTTATTTGGTTTTGACGGGAAACAGGGTTTCTGTGTCAATTTGTCTGTTGATGTCTCTTCATTTGATCTTCTTAAATTGTGCCGCGGGATTGGTGTTTTCTACATCGATACTGTCCTTGAGCCATGGAAGGGCTTTTACTTTAATCGGGAAAGTGTGATGGCAGCTCGCACGAATTATTATCTGCGTGAAAGCCTTCTTTCTGAGAAAGCGAAGGTTCCAGATGGCGTGACAGCGCTTACCTGTTGCGGTGCTAATCCCGGTATGGTTTCGTGGTTTGTGAAGCAGGCTCTTGTGAACCTTTCCTCTGCTGTGACTGGTGATCTTTCTGAGCCGGGGACACGCAGTGAATGGGCATTGCTGATGCGAAATTTGGCTGTAAAGGGAATTCACATTGCTGAGCGTGATACACAGCGTTCTGTTTTGCGTAAGCCTTTGGATACTTTTTGGAATACTTGGTCTGTTGATGGTTTTGTTTCTGAAGGCTTGCAGCCTGCTGAACTTGGTTGGGGGACGCATGAGAAATGGATGCCTGATTTTGCGCGCCGGCATGACAGTGGCTGTCAGGCAGCGATTTATTTTGAGCAGCCCGGTGTATCGACGCAAGTGCGGACATGGTGTCCGACCCTTGGCAGCCAGTACGGCTTTCTTGTGACGCACAATGAGTCGATTTCGATTTCCGATTATTTTACCGTTAAAGAGGATGGGGTCGTTGTTTATCGGCCAACTTGTCATTATGCCTACCGTCCTTGCGATGATGCCTTGTTATCGTTGCATGAGCTTCTTGACCGGGGTGGCGAATTGCCCCCTTTTCATCATGTGCTTGATGAAAAGGAAATTATTGAAGGTCAGGATGAATTGGGTGTTTTATTATATGGCCATCAGAAAAATGCTTACTGGTACGGTTCACGCTTGACGATTGAACAGGCGCGCTCTCTTGCTCCTTATCAAAATGCAACAGCGCTTCAGGTTACCTCTGCGGTCCTAGCAGGTATGGTCTGGGTTATGGAAAATCCTTGCGCTGGCATTGTTGAGGCAGAGGAGACAGATTACAAAAGATGCCTGGAGTTACAGAGGCCTTACCTTGGGGATGTCGGGGGTTATTATAGTGAATGGACTCCTTTGGAGGGGCGTTCTCTATTATTTCCGGACAATAGTGATCCGAATGATCCTTGGCAGTTTCGGAATGTACTTGTACAGCGTTGATGATTGAAACGAATGATCAAATCGGGAAGGCAGGTTTAATATTTTCGGTTTTTCGCTTGATATCTGACTTGAACGTTTCCCTATCTGCCCGCATCTGTTCTTCTTTCTCGCCTTGCTCCTTAGGAGGGGGTTGCTCTATCTGGTTGAGCCACGGGGTCGCCCCTTGTTTTATGAGGGAATCGGCTGGTGAAGCAAAGAGTAGAAATCTCTGGGAAGCAAACTGGGAAGCAGATCAGACAGCTTTCTCTCCTCTTTAGTCTCCAAAGCTTTGTCCCGCTTTACGGACGGCCCGAAGCATCTCGGTCGCGATTTTTCCTTCATGATCTTGTTGAATTTGCGAACCTGCGGCAAGATCGGCGTCCCTCGCTTGCCAAATGTTTCAGACGCCTGTTTAAGATCGCTGTAGAAGGTCCAAGTTCCGTAGTCGTTCAGGGGAAGCTCGTTAGGGTGTACTCGGCTGAACCGTTGACTAAAATTCGAGTAGTTGAATGAGGCAAGTATCTCTGAAGCGTTCTTATCGGGATGAGCATTGGCAAATCCACGCGCCACTCCTTTGGCGGCTAAAGCAAATTTTCGGTAGAGCCGCGAAATCGTTCTGTCTCTCACGTAGAGAAGTTTTCCGTCGAAACGGAAGCCTAACTACTCGAAGCCGTTCTGCCCTGCGCTCCTCTCACCTGCTCAAACGCCAACTCGTCGCCTGACCTAAGAAACCGTACAATAGAAGTCTTAGCTTCTTTGATCTGGATTGCCTTCGCATATTTCTTGATTTCATCTACCGCGACCGCATCTGCTTCAACCTCCCGGCACAATCAATAGAATGTCGTCTGAGTAACGCATGTACCGCCCGCCTCTTGATTTCGCTTTAATGAAGCCGTGTATCCTTCCAGGATATACGTTGATGACAGCGTTTCAGATAAGGAGCAAGCGCCGCAAGAAAGCATTTCGGAGAAATTGTATTTTGTGTGCATTTGTGCATTCATTGAGGTCTTTGCATTAACGTGCCTGGCTGTTGCGGCCGTTCGTCCAATCACTCATTTTCTGCAATGCGATCCACCAAAGCAGAAGTCCACGCTTCTGAAAGCTTTGAGGATTGATGTACGGAATTTTTATATCTTTCAGGAATGGAGATAAGCACGGAGGACAGCCGAAGGTCTAATATATTATATTTTGCTGCAAGCTTGAAATAGTGGCCAGCTAGCGACTTCTCTTTCTTGCTGCCATTGTCGTTTTGATTTATAATAGCTGGCAAACACAAGTCTAGAACTTAAAGCGCAACCCATCCTTCTCATAACGGTTTAAAAAGTACAAAATGCAGTTGAGCAAGCATTTGTTCCATGAACTGAAACGCGCGAAATGTGTCAACAAAGTCGTACGGAAGATCAACCTATACTGTTCCCCTTTCAAAACATCTCAAACACTCCTTGAAATGAAGCGATGTAGAAAGTTCGTTCTTTTTACTGATTCGGTATGTTCCATACGCTCTGATCTCTCTAAAATTCCGACCTGAATCTTTTTTTCATGATTTCTTTGATCTGGTCAAAGCAGGCCGCTTTTCCGTGAAGATGATTTAGGGAATAATTTGTAAAAATCTGCTCAGTTTTCAGGTTTTCTTCCGCCTTACGCCTGCGCTTACGTTGTTTCTAGAGGGTTTTGAGATAGTTGGAGAATCACCGAGAACCCGGGTTCCCCTTCACTGTGTTCCTGCTAAGTTCTGTGTGTTGCTGAATTGTTCTTTTGGAACAGCAGATGCCTGATCTGTTACTGCTCACCTTATCAGAAAGGAACATAATGATCTGCTTGCAATGCTACACTGCTGAAGCGGCGTTTTGCGCATTTATTTGCGACGTACAAGCTCATGTTTTAGCCTCAAAGCACTCAAAGATGTACGAATTTTGGACAGGTTTTGTCCGAGATTTCAGCCGGCATCGGCATGCACTCTGGTGTCAGTTTTTACAAGTTTCTACGCAAAGCTTTGTAAATAAAAAATTTTTAGTGTTCGCGGCAGAATTCGAACCTGCAACCTGTCCCTTAGAAGGGAACTGATTGCGCCAGGAGCTTACACCTGTATATTGTACGGTTTCACAGAAGAAACTGAAGCTTCAGTTCGTAGAAAAATTGAAAAAGAAATTCGGAAACAGTTTTTTAAGTTAGTCAAAAAGAAAACTGATCAGCTGGAGAAGGAAACTATCTCTTGTTTTTCTATAAGTTGGATTGGGCTGCGTTTTAAAGAATTTTGTAAAATTAATCTCCCGATTTCAACGGCATGCCATAAGGCAGCAGTCTCGCTATTTATTGACAGGATTCATAGTGATGACCTGTTTATGTCAAAAACTGACAGAAGAAAAGGAAGGTAATTGTCTTTCTATCTATGTTTTTTAAGGATAAGGGTCGCTGCTTCTCCGGACCCCTAGGTAGGATGTCATGCTTGTTTTGTGATATGATCGGGTATAGGAGTCTGCTGATTATCTGAAGTTAGTGCAGGAAAGAGGAAGGGTTCTCTTGCCCTCTCCTGTGTTTCTTTTATTCTGTCGGGTGTATTTGGTGCAGGAGGAAAGTCTTGAGGTGGCAAAGTGGGGCCTGGGAAAGAGAGGCTGAATGAGCAAGATTACGTTGCGGCAATTGCTTGATCATGCAGCTGAGCATGATTACGGCGTGCCGGCTTTCAATATGAGTAATATGGAGCAGGCGATGGCGATCATGGCCGCAGCTAACGAGGTTGATGCACCTGTTATCATTCAAGTGAGTCGCGGTGCCCGCGCTTATGCCACTGACGTGATGCTTGAACATATGATTGCTGGGCTTTCTAGGCTTTACCCGAATATTCCGGTTTGTATTCATCTTGATCACGGCAATACGCCACGCACCTGTGTTACTGCTATTCAGGCTGGTTTTACTTCTGTGATGATGGACGGTTCCTTACAGGAGGATGGTAAGACGCCGACTTGCTGGGATGAGAATGTTAAAGTAACAAGAAAAGTCGTTGATATTGCACATCTATTTGGCGTTTCAGTAGAGGGTGAACTTGGCGTTTTGGGTAGCCTGGTAACGGGGGCAGGAGAGACAGAGGATGGTCATGGTGCTGAAGGCGTATTAAGACGAGACCAGCTTCTGACAGACTCGGATGAGGCCGTGACTTTTGTTCAAGAAACCGGCGTTGACGCTCTAGCCATTGCGATGGGCACAAGCCACGGTGCGTACAAGTTCGACCGAGAACCGGATGGCGCAATTCTGGCCATGCAGGTTGTTGAGGATATTCATCGCAAATTACCAAATACGCATTTGGTAATGCATGGCTCTTCTTCAGTTCCACAGGATTTGCAGGATGTTATCAATCAGTATGGTGGTCAGATGTTGCAGACCTGGGGCGTTCCTGTTGAGGAGATTCAGCGGGGTATTCGTTTCGGTGTGCGGAAGATTAATATTGATACAGATAATCGTATGGCCATGTCCGGACAGATTCGTCGCATATTGTACCAGCATCCCGGTGAATTGGATCCCCGTAAATATCTCCTTCCGGCGCGTGAAGCGATGACTAGATTGTGCACGCAGAGACTTGAAGAATTCAGTACAGCAGGAAAGGGCTCAAAGATCAGGAAGATATTTACCCTGAACGAAATGGCTGAGCGTTATGTTTCCGGTATCTCCGGTCCCTATCTGTCCTGTTGATTTTCATTTGTTTCTGGGTGTTTCATTTTCGTCTTTTCTGTTTCGGTGCTTTTGGGTTTCTTGATTTATTTCACTTCATTGCTCATCCTTTCGTTGAGGATCCGCTATAGGCTGTCGCGTCTTGGGAAGGACGTTATGGCGGCACTTTTTTATGGTCGTGGATTGTTTGTTTCAGTATCCGGAGGAGAAAAGGAAGTTGCCTTCTCTGTTTACGGGGGGATATGATTTTGGGTGTTTTTTTATTTTTGTCTGTTTTTATGTTTATCCTTTTATGAAGGATCAGAAGGGATCGGGCGGAAATAAAATTTCAGTTTTTTTGTGCACTCTTCTTATAACTATCTAGATTATCAACTATCTAGATTATCTGTTTCTTCACTATCGGGAAGGATATAGTGTAAAGTCTCGTTTGTTATCGTTGATAAAATCGGGTCTGTAGCTCAATTGGTTAGAGCTGGCCGCTCATAACGGTCAGGTTGCAGGTTCGAGTCCTGCCAGACCCACCATTTTTTTCTCTGGCTTTTTTTAAAATTGAGTCTGGTCCTGGTTTGCATCCGGAGACTCGGCTTTTTTTGTTTTTGATTGCGTATATTTTGGTTGTATATGGTGCGTGCGGAGGAGGTTACGGGAGGGAATGGAGCCCCCCTTTAGCTTTGCGTCCTGCTCCGATAGCCCTCTGTTTTTTTGTCGGAGCCATATTTTATAATGGATTTGCCAGCCAGTTCACATCCTGCAGGATTCGTTGTGCTTTCCGGAGCATAAATGCTCCCGATCTTCCAGTTGAAATCTGCTCCTGAATTTTTGTTACTCCGCAGCGTAGCTAAAGGGAATCAATGCAAAAGGAGGCGAAACAATACTTAGTCCGTCAAGTATCATGAGAGGAGAAGCTCACAGTTTTTACAAAAAAAGAGCTACTGAGAAAAAGCAAGTGCTCGATCATTGGAAGAAGAGATCACAGCAACAGAGGAGGTGATTCATGAAGGAAAAAAACAGGAAAGGAATATGCCAGATCCAAGGGCAGGGTCTTTACAAGATAAAGAAAAGGGTCGTCTCTATATTCTCTGTCCCCCTAGGATACCCCCTGAGCCCGTTCCTTCCCTTTGGGCGCGCTTCCGGGCAAGCTTCCGAGCACGCCGAATGGCTTCAGCTCTTTCACGGGCCTTTTTCTCAGATGGCTTCTCGTAATGACCCCGAAGCTTCATCTCACGAAAGATTCCCTCACGCTGCATCTTTTTCTTCAATGCACGCAATGCTTGGTCAATATTGTTGTCTCTTACTAAAATTTGCAAAGCAACGACCCCATTTTAAGCTTTGAACCTAAAGACATCCCTACTTAAAAGTAGAAGCTCTCTCTCTACGATCTTAGCAAGACTTTACTTTCTTGTCTACCATAACGACCTGTGCGGACCGAGAGAGTGATGTGTTAGCCGGAAGAGAAGGGTTTCAAATAATTGACGTGACCCATTTTCCGAAGAGGGCGCACCTCTGTTTTTCCATATATGTGGACAGCAGAATGGGGGCTGGTGAGTATATTCTGCCAGTTTTCTACTTCCGTTCCTATTAGATTTTCCATAACAACATCGCTATGTCGTTTCGGATCAGAAAGTGGCCATCCCATGATCGCGCGTATATGTTGTTTAAATTGGCTGGTGGAGCAGGCCTCCATCGTCCAGTGGCCGGAATTGTGGACACGAGGTGCAATTTCATTGACGATGAGCTTTTCGCCCTCAGGGCTTTCTTGTACAAACATCTCAATGGCGATTACGCCAACATAATTCAGTGCTGTTGCGATGATTCTTCCGATATGTTCTGCTTTTTCGTTAAGGTTGGAACTGATCCGAGCGGGGACACGTGAACGTCTTAGTATCTGCTCCTGATGCTCATTTTCCGGAAGATCATAGGTCCTGATACTCCCATCCTTTCCTCTAGCAGAGAGGAGTGAGATTTCTTTGCTGAATGGGATGAAACATTCCAAAATGGCGGGCTGTTGTTTTATGCGGTTCCATGCCGTGCTGATCTGATCATGATTTGTGATGATGGACTGCCCTTTTCCGTCATACCCCGAGCGGCGCGTTTTGATAATAGCAGGAAGACCAGTCTGAGTGAGGGCATGGGAAATGTCTTTTTCGTTGTCAACGGGATAGAAAGGCAGGACGGGAAGGCCGAGGTCTCTTATAAATTCTTTTTCCTGCAGTCTGTCCTGCGTGATTTTGAGTGTGTCTATTCCCGGGCATATGGACGTGTACCGGGAGAGTATGCGGAGGCTATCCAGAGGAATATTTTCTGACTCATAGGTGATAACGCAGCACTGGCGGGCAAATCTGGTGAGTTCTGCTTCATCATCATAAGGTGCAATTGTACGATAAGGGGAAACATCTAGTGCGGGAGAGTCAGAATACGGGGTATAAATATGACACTTCAGGCCCATTTCTGCGGCTGCCAGCACCAGCATACGACCGAGCTGTCCCCCTCCCAAAATACCAATTTTACTGCCGAAATCAGCTTCTTTCGTGTCTCGGGTTCTGTCTTTTGTGATCACTTATCTGTGTCGGGGTGCATTGCGACGGCGTCACTTTGCGCCTGACGCCAGGCCGCGAGTCTTTGAGCGAGTTCATCATCGTTCAGTGCTAATATAGCGGCGCTCAGAAGAGCGGCGTTAATTGCACCCGTTTTACCGATAGCCATGGTCCCGACAGGGGCACCGCACGGCATTTGCACGATAGAAAGAAGGCTGTCTTGAACAAGTGGGCCTGAAGGAACCGGTACGCCGAAAACAGGCAAAGGGGTGAGAGCTGCTGTCATACCAGGAAGATGTGCTGCGCCGCCGGCACCGGCGATAACGATCTTGAAGCCTCTGTCTTTAGCGCCTTTGGCGAAGGCATAAAGACGATCAGGCGTGCGATGGGCCGAGATAATTTTAACATCACAAGGAACCTGAAGGGCATCAAGCATACCAACGGTATGTTCCATGATCGGCCAGTCAGACTGACTCCCCATAATCACGGCAACATGAGCTGCAGCTCTTATTCCTTCGCCCTTGCCCTGTGAATCCATAAAACCTCTCCTGATTATGTTGTCAGACAACCTGCTATAAAAGAGAAACGATTTTCCAACATCAGACAGAATCAAAAATTCCAGAACATGTATGCCTGAACAGTACAAATCTCTATAATCAGCTTACCTATCATAGAGAAGTGTGGAACGTGAATCAAGAGCTTTACCCTTTCTACTGAAGGAACGCTGAGGCTATCAGAAAATATCAGGGATATGATTTTTTCAGTCCAGCTGCTTATGAGGTCCAGCTGTTTATCAGATTTACAATTTTAGTGAAGGAGGTGTGATTTTGTTTCCCATTTTGGGAAATGGGTCTTTGTCGGGTCTTTTCAAAAGGCTCAAAATTCTTCAAACTGAACGATGATGAACAGGGGGGAGCAGAGATGTTGAAATGTCCTGATCTAAGCAGAAGGAGGTTCAGATGTTGGGTCTCAATGATTTTTCTTCTTTGGTGCGGAAGCCTTTCATGTCGAAGCGTGAAATGGACCGGGAAAATTGTAAGATTTTCAGAAATAGGGTGCAGATAAGGAACAAAAAGAAGTGCAGACTCCTCGTGAAAGACAGCTTTCATGGTACATTTTTCTGCGAATGAGAATGATTATGAAAGATAAGCCCCCTTTCTTTCTTTCACCAGGCGAAACACTTTCGTGAAGGGAAGCATCAGGAACGGTTCATCTATTGTGATGTCCTTTCTGATTTCTTCCTTTGCCGCCTTCATTCATATCTGATGCTACTTACTCACCGTTTCCTTGAGGATCGGCAGGCACAGGCTCTGCATCCTGATCTCCTGTTTTCTCAAACTTCCATTTCAGGTCCTCCTCTTTTTTATTTTTAGCGTTCTCATTTGCAAAAATCGTTTTTTCGGTTGGCAGTAAAGTCTCTCCATTGACCCCGGTCTCAACCTCAACCGCGACTTTTTCCTTGTCACTATTTTTCAGAATTTTTTCTACTTCCGTATCCAGTTCTCTTTGGGTGCACAAGCCGAGTGTTACCGGGTCATGAGGTTGCAGATTAGGTGAATTCCAGTGATTCCGACTTCGGATAGACTGAATGGTCGTCTTTGTGGTTCCTATCAAGCGGATGATTTGGGCCTCTTTTAACCCAGGCCAGTTACGTAATAGCCATAAGATCGCGTTAGGGCGGTCTTGACGACGGGAGAGTGGTGTGTAGCGATGACCGCGTTTTGTTTTTTTATCAAGCATTTCAGATCTGAGAGGCGTGAGATGAAGCTTGTAATTCGGGTCCTTTTGTGCCCTTTCAATCTCTTGTCTCATTAGCTGTCCGTTAGTAATCGGATCAAGACCACGAATACCCTGCGCGACCTCTCCATCTGCAATACCTTTGATTTCCAGCGGGTGCATGCTGCAAAAGGTTGCAATTTGTTCAAAAGTGAGTGATGTATTGTCAACGAGCCACACGGCTGTCGCCTTGCGCATTAACGGTGTTCCTACCATGGTGGCCTCCTTGAATTGCTTTCCTCTTGGGCGTCAGATCAATCACTCCGGATTGATCAAGCTGACATGACACTCTGATCATGACACCTTAGCATATATAAGGGTCAGCGCGTCGGATGCAAACAGTTCCATGACTACCTCCTATATATTTTATATTACGTCTGTTTATTTCTAAGAGAGGACAGGCATGCTGATTTTTTCAGAATTTTAAGAATCATGTTCCTCAGCTTTGTTATATGATTGCCCTGTCCGGATTCCAGAAGTAAAGGCGTTTTGAAAATCCAAGCCTTAATTTTTCATTCTAGAGGTCTTGTGGTGTCCTTTTTTGATGTGCATCGGGGATCTCTGGGTGTCTTTCCGTTAATTAATTTTGGGTCATCATGAAGGATTGTTCCTATCAAAATAAAATAGCAAATTAAGGTTTTGAATTAATGCCTGTATATCAAATTTATTGCGCTTTTATTTCATTTTTGATTGCTATTTCTTATTCTTTATTTCTGGTATTTGATTTTTCTGGTTAATTGATTTTTCTGAATTGATTCATTATGACACATCTTCTTTATTGTATTGAATATGTATTTTATGTTTTCATTGTTTTTCGGTCGTGTTTTTCGGTCGTGTTTTTTAGTCGTGTTTTTGGGGGTTTTGTATGTCTGATCAGGATTTTCTGTGGGGGCACAAGCAGGGGTGTGCTGTCCCGGTATGCTTCGGTGAACGGTTTACAAAATCTGACCGGTTTTTTCATTTTTTTCAGGAAGGCATGCTCCTGATTAAGGAGGCAGCGGCTTATCTTGATGAGGAAGGACGCGTTGAGTCCCGCAGTTTGTCCCGCGCGGCATCCCTGACCTATTCAACCGAAAGTATGCAGTTAACGATGCGCCTTATGCATCTTGCCTCCTGGCTTTTGTTGTACCAGTCTGTGTGCGATGGAGACATAACTCATGAAGAGGCTTGTGCTGAAAGGAAAAATAAGAGTCTGTTCAGTACCTTTATTTCTCAGGAAAGTCCGGCTTATGATGAGCTTCCGAAGACTTTGCAGGATCTGATCGAGCGAAGCCTGAATTTTTATGCTCGCACTTGTCTGATAGACAATACCTTCTGTGGAAAGTCTGGTTTGGAAGGACGCCGGAGAGATGCTGTGAACCCCGTACGAAGCCAGCAGGACCGCCTGTATGTGTTTTTTGAAGAAAAGGGAGCCGTTAGAGGAATTGTCTATTAATACTCTTCTCTTCATTTTCAGCGCATTACCCCATCTTTTTCGGATGGATAGGGCTGTTAATCAGTTTTGGGGGTTCTTTTTTCTCTAAAGGGGCGGCAGGTATTCTCATGAGACGCCCCTCTTGGGCGGCAGAGCCCGGTTGAGAGGCGAGGAGGCTATATGGCTGGTGTCAAAAAGCTCTCCACAAGCCGCTCTAAGCTGCTTTGTTCCTGCAAAAAGGTGAAGTTACGTATTTGCTATACTTACCCGCCGAGCAATCCTTCATATTTTCTTTTGAAACGGCTTAAACGACCCCCACGATCAATCAGATGCTGGCTTCCTCCGGTCCATGCGGGATGTGCCTTGGAATCAATATCCAGGGTCAGCGTGTCGTTTTTATTACCGTAAGTTGAACGGGTCATATATTCCGTCCCGTCAGTCATGACGACCTTGATGATGTGATAGTCGGGATGTATGTCACGCTTCATTTTAGATTGCCTATTTCCGTTTTCTGAAAAGGGAGGATGAAAGTGCCGCCCTCCTCTGGTCCTGACTGTATCCAGTGTCCCCTGAATGAGGACGCAGGGGAGAAATTCCCTACCGAACCCTCTAACCTATAGCGCGATCTGGATGATGAAGCAAGAATATCTGAGTTTATGGATTCTCGGATGTGCGGAAAGCAAATCCTCTGTCTATAAGCCTGAAGCATCAGCAAGATTGACCTTGTATACAAGGTCGGGTACCTCTTTTTCGGAGGAAGGAGAAAAAACATGACACCATCATCTTTATCAGAAGTGTGTCGGCAGAGTCAGCAGGAAGGAGGATGGCGCTCTCTTTCTATTTTTTGGCCCTACCTTTTGCTTCACAAGGGACGTATAGGGCTTATTTGTCTTGCGATATCTGCCGCAGCGGGCCTCACTCTCTGTGTTCCTGTGGCGTTGCGGTATATGATTGATCATGGCTTTTCAAATAGAGAAAGCAGTTTTACTGATCCCTATTTTTTCATTTTTA
Source organism: Alphaproteobacteria bacterium (assembly GCA_028599125.1). Taxonomy (GTDB): domain Bacteria; phylum Pseudomonadota; class Alphaproteobacteria; order Rhizobiales; family NORP267; genus JAQRMX01. The sequence continues at coordinate 69,132 of JAQRMX010000026.1, forward strand.
TTCTTCTCGTCGGGCTTCTGGCCTTTGCCAGCGCGGCGCGTTTTTATTTTGTCGCCTGGTTAAGCGAACGGGTTGTTTCTGATATCCGTAAGGATCTTTTCAGACACTTGCTTTCCTTAAGTCCTTCTTTTTTTGATTTTGTCCGTACAGGGGAAATCGTCTCCCGTCTGGTCGTTGATACAGCGCAAATCAGAGCGACTATTTTCACTTCTGTTTCAATTGCTCTCCGCAATCTTTTATTACTCCTGGGCGCTGTGACCATGATGATGTTCACGAGCCCGGCCTTGTCTGCTCTTGTGCTTTTTGTTACCCCCCTCGTTGTTTTGCCGATTGTTGCTTTTGGGTGGCTTGTGCGCGCTCGTTCGCGGTACGCGCAAGATATGTTGGCGGAAGCGGCGTCATACGCATCTGAAGTCATTGAGTCTATTCGTACGGTGCAAGTTTTTAATGCGTCTTCAAGTGTAACGGAACGCTTTTCATTTACTGTTGATCGTAGTTTTGAGGCATCATGTTTGGGTATCTATGCTCGCGCTTTGCTGACTGCCGGCGTTATTTTTGTAGTTTTTACCAGCGTAGGAGCGGTTTTTTGGTATGGTGCGGGTGATGTTTTCCAGGGCAATATGAGCAGTGGTGTTCTTGGTCAATTTCTTCTTTACGCGATCTTTGCTGCAGGGGCTATGGGTGAGTTGAGCCAAGTCTCCGGTGAGCTTTTTCAGGTTTCCGGCGTTGCTGGTCGCTTGTCTGAATTGCTCAAGACACAGCCTACGCTTTTGCTTCCGTATGCTCTGCGCTCTTTTCCTATGCCGCAGCAAGGGAATATTACGTTTGACAATGTTTCCTTTTTTTTCCCTACGCGTCCATTGGACATGGTTTTAAAGTCAATTTCTTTTACAGTTAAGAAAGGTGAGAAGGTTGCCATCGTTGGTATGTCAGGTGCAGGAAAGAGCACGCTTTTTTACCTTTTACTGCGCTATTATGACCCGATTGAAGGACAGGTTTTGGTTGATGATGTGCCGGTGTGTGAGGCCTCTTTAGAGGAAGTTCGGAAGTGCTTTTCTGTTGTGCCGCAGGAGGGAATTGTCTTTTCCATGAGCCTCAGGGAGAATATTCGCTTCGGTCGGCTTGATGCGGATGATGCGGCTATTATTGCTGCGGCTCGTGCGGCTTTTGCTCATTCATTTATCACTCATTTCCCGGAGGGTTATGATACGCTGGTTGGCGCGCGCGGTGTAACTCTTTCGGGAGGGCAGCGTCAACGTATTGTGATTGCGCGTGCTCTTCTGCGTGATGCGCCTATCCTCTTGCTTGATGAGGCAACCAGCGCGCTGGATTCAGAGAGTGAGGGATTTGTGCAGAAAGCACTTGATCGTTTGATGCATTCCCGAACCACAATCATGATTGCTCATAGACTTTCAACCGTCAAAAAAGCGGACCGTATTCTTGTGATGGATAAAGGACGGATCGTTGAAGAGGGGACTGATACTGAGCTGACTGAAAGGGGAGGCCTGTATGCTAGGTTAGCGCGTCAGCAATTTTGCACTGTACAGGGAGATTTAGAGACCGATGTGTGAAGAGTTCTGATTTTAGGGAGAAGTTTTTGTCTTTCCTTCGGGGAGATATTGGAGAAGTGGCACTTGCTTTCCCAAGGCCTGAGGAAAGGTAAAAGGATCTGAAGTTGAGGCAGGAGATAGAAAAAAGGAAACAGAACGAAGAGGGGCGCCAATATGTGCCTGTATTTTTTCTGATGAACTGGATTGTTTTTCTTGCCCCGTCAGGTGTTACTTGTCGTGTTTCCAATGCGCCTTTTCGTTTATTTGAAAAGACTTTTATTCTCTTTTATTCTGTCAATTTCAGCTCAATTCTGCGATTCTTACGAAGTGACTCTTCGTCAGTTTCATTCGTGAGCGGTTGATATTGACCAAAGCCTGCTGCAACAAGTCGCTTTGGTGAGACACCTCCAATAATCAGGTGATGAACCACGGAAAGAGCCCGCGCTACTGATAATTCCCAATTGGAAGGAAAGCGCTCTGAGCGAATGGGCCGCTCATCCGTGTGCCCGTCAACACGCAATATCCATTTGATTTCTGAAGAAATTTCTTTTTCCAAATCAAGCAAAGCTTTTGCAATTTTATCAATCTCTAATTGGCCCGCCGAGTTCAGTTGATCAGAACCAGTATCAAAAAGAACTTCAGATTGAAAAACGAAACGGTCACCGAGAATGCGAATATCTGAACGGGTTCCAAGAATGTCCCGCAGCTTTCCGAAGAAATCAGAACGATAATGGGCCAATAGTTGAATTTTCTGTGCGAGAGCAATGTTCAGGCGCTGACCAAGATCAGCGATTTTGACGTTCTTTTCCCTGTCTTTCTTCTCTACGGCTTCCAATATTGAGGCGAGAGCGGAAAGCTGGCTCCTCAATGCAAAAATCTGCTGGTTAAGCATTTCAATTTTTTTGAGAAAGGCAGTACTTATTTTTTTTTCACTTTTAAGTGAGGTTTGCAGCTTTATGATATTTTTTTGTGTCGCTGCCTTTTGAGAGGTATGGGCTTTGACTAAAGCTTGAAGCTGTTTTCGTTCCGTTTCAGAATCAAGAAGGCTCACATTGAGAAGATTCAGTTCCTTTGTAAGCCTCTTTTTATTATCGCTTTCAAGAGACAGAAGTTTGGTCAACTCATTAATTTCAGAATTTAATCGATTTAGGATTGTGTCCTTACTCTGGATTTCCTGGCTGAGGAAGAGCTGGGCGACCATAAAAATGGAGAGAAGAAAGATGAGAACCAGCATCAGGCTCGTCATGACATCCACAAAGCTTGGCCAGTAATTGTGTTCAGTTCCCCGAGATCTTGTATGTGATAGTCGCATAATGCCCTAGCCTGAAGATGAGAGAGGAGATAAATGACGGAAAAAACTTTGTCCCTGCTTAAACATTTCTGAACGACCTGTTGACCGCCCATATCTGCATCGGAAACAGACCGCTCAGCGAAGATTGACGTCTACATTCAAGGGTTTTCTGCTCTGTGATTTTCTGCAACGTATCTTTCTCACTCGTCTTCACGGAGCTCCTTGTCTGCTTGTTTATTTATGAAGTGATGGATAATTTGTTGTTCAGTCTGGACGATTCGAACAAGATTCCGGACATCTGAAGCGAGCTCCACAACTTTTGAGGTCATCTCTTGCAAGGCCGGATCACTGTCTTTTATTCCTCTTTTTCCAAAGTCCGCAGGATCGGACATGGTCAACGCGTCTCTTTCATTTTTCCTTGATAGCTCCGGGCTGGTTACTGCTGACAACCAATCTTCTAGGTCCATGTAAAAACGATTTTGTGCCTGTCCTGCCTGCAGGTCCAGGAACCCAAGTATAAGAGAACCAGCAAGTCCCAGTAGTGAAGAGGAAAACGCTGTTCCCATTCCAGATAGCGGGGCAACAAGGCCTGTCTTGAGTTCTTCAAAGATAAAGCCTGAATCTCCTGTGTTGGTATCAAGGGAGGCAATCGTACGTCCAACGGATGTCACAGTATCAAGTAGACCCCAGAAAGTGCCGAGGAGGCCAAGAAAGACGAGCAATCCAATGAGATAACGTGAAATTTCTCGAGATTCATCAAGACGCGTCGCAACTGAATCCAACATCGACCGCATTGCGGACGTTGACAGATTCATCTGTCCCCTTCGTTCCCGGAGCATGATCGCCATAGGAGCTAGAAGAACGGGCATTTGGGTGATTTCGAGACCGGGATCTGCTATGCGGAAATTGCTGACCCAGGTCATTTCTGGCAGCAACCGCACAACCATCCGGAAGATAAAGATAATCCCGATAAGGAGCGTGAAAATGATAAGCCCGTTCAAGCCCGGATTCGCAATGAAAGCTAAGTGAATCTGAGGATAGAGAATGGCGGCGATGAACGTACTCAGACTCAGGAAAATAACCATACGCCACAGGAAGAGAGAAGGATTTGAAGATTTCCATATCTTTGATGCTGCCATGAGAACTCCATTGGAAAAGGCAAAAAAGCCTGGATAGCGCTTCCTTACCTTGTGTCACGCCTGTATACAATAAGATATTCGATCATTCTGAATAGTAAATTATAGGCACAAAGAGAATAGATATAGAGAAGGAAAGGGGCGACAAAATTGCCGAGAACCCAGTTGGTTCTGAATATCCACAAGAAGAACATTTTGCAAGTGATAGTGATTATTTTCTTTCCTTCGGAAGATTTAATAATCTTACAAGGTTTTTCTGAATGGTTTCGTTTCCTGCGATGATACCAGTTTCAATGTCGTTCATGTCATGAGTCTTTCCATCCGGTGTGCTGACAAAGCCCCCGGCCTCACGAATGAGAAGAATACCTGCTGCTATATCGCATAAATGTGCTGTATTTTTGAAATAGGCATCGGCACGTCCTGTCGCAACGAAAGCCAGACCAAGAGCTTCTGAACCCAGACTACGGACAAAGGCTGCGGTTGAGGCAATCGCGCTATTTCTTTCTCTTTCATGCGGCCTGAGCGCTTGCCTTCCATCAGGAATATCGCATATGACCATCGCTGTATCTAAATCCATACGCGTGGTAACACGAAGGCGTTTGTCGTTGAAGAAGACACCTTTGCTTTTTTCTGTTGTAAAAAGTTCGTTCAGAATCGGATTATAGACGAGGGCGGAGACGATCTGTTTTTCTCGTTCCAGGGCGATTGAGACAGAAAAAAACGGAAGGGCATGACGGAAATTGTTTCTGCCGTTGAGGAGGGCGACAAGCCATCTGTGAGATTTGTCGTTTCCCTGAATCTCATGATTGTCACTGAACAGGAAGCTGTAGCCTGGTCGTGCTTTTTCAAGGTCATAAATCAAAGTTCTCCAGGCCTTGCGTTGTGACGCGAAAACGTAATCCTCCGTTCCTTTCATAGAAATCTGGAGCTGTTCAATTTCACCGAAATCGCGTGAGAGACCACGCCCCACTTTTCGGGCGGTCTGGACCATGACATTGAGTAAAGCAGAGCGTGTCATCAGACTGTGTGGCTCTCAATCCGTCCGACGGACATAGGAAATTTCATTTGTATCAACAACGATAGATTCGCCGGCATCTATGAAAGGAGGGACAAGTAAACGGATACCATTTTCCAGAATTGCGGGCTTATATGATGAGGTTGCAGTTTGTTTCTTGATCGTCGGGTCTGTTTCTGTGACGCGGAGCGTTACACGATCAGGAAGAGCGATGCTAATAGGACGCCCATCATGTATTTCAACCGTAACGGTCATATCATTCTGGAGAAAAGCGGCGCGTTCTCCCACAAAATCTTTATTCAATTCAAGCTGTTCGTAACTGTCAAGATCCATAAAAGACAATCGTCCGTTCTGCTCATAGAGGAACAGGAATTTTTTTTGTTCCAGGCGTACTTTTTCAATTGTTTCTGAAGCACGGAACCGTTCATTCATTTTTGTCCCTTCAGTGAGGTTTTTCAGTTCCACCTGATTATACGCTCCTCCCTTGCCGGGCTTAACGCTTTGGGTTTTCACTACCACCCACAAGAGATTATTGTGCGTGATAACATTTCCGGGACGAATTTCATTCCCATTTATTTTCATTAAAAAATCCTCTGTCTTCATTCCCGGCTTACCCCGGAAGGGGGAAGACGGGCTTCCCTCCTTATATTTCTTCCTGTTGATTTAGTTGATTCTCAGGGTCCGATCGGTCAGAGCCCCTCATTTTTATCGGTACGTTTTCTGTCTTTCTCCGGAATGAAGACTATTTTTTATGCCCTGTATACCTGCCAAGCGAGAAGAAGAACCCCCAAGTATGAACAATTTTGGTTCAATGATCAATTAAACAAAGAATTTATCGGTAGTCTAGGGGACCAATAGCTGGCTGCTTTTTCTGCGGCCTGGCGTTGCTCCGGTGAAATGGTGCTGAAAAAATTGTCAAGAAAACTGTCTTTTTTTCCTCCCCTTTGTGCTAGAATATGCCACTTTGCTGCTTTCACGGCGTCTTGATTCAGGCCAAGCCCGCGGGAATATATTCGTGCGAGTCTGTTTTGTGCGATGATATTACCGGCTTCTGCCGCCTGTTTTATCCATTTTGCGCCATTTTTCTCATCTTTACTGATTCCCTTGCCGTTGAACAAAAGCAGGCCGTATTCCAATGCAGCGTCAACAACGCCGTTTTCGGCTGCCCGCCCGATCCATTTTGCTGCTTTTTCCAATCCTTGTTTATCTTCAGCAATTTCGCCATAAAGCACCCCGAGATTATATTGCGCTTCCGGATGATGGTTCTTTGCAGCCTGGAGGAAAAGAGACTCTATGCGATGGAGGTCACGGGAGCGCACTTTCCCCTCAAGGAGCAGCAGTGCAAGATTATACTGTGCTGTAGGATTTCCTTTATCTGCCGACCGTTCGAATAAGGCGGCGGCCTTGCGTTTGTTCTGGGGAGCACCTCTTCCCTGTACATAGAGCAAAGCAAGGGCGTTTTCTGCCTCATGATCACCTTGTTTTGCTGCTTTTTCATACCATTTCCTTGCCTGAATGGCATCACTGCTTATACCCAAGCCGCGTGAATAGATTTCACCCAGAAGAGTTTGTGATGATTTATCGCCCTGTTCAGCGAGAGGGCGTGCCAGCTTTAAGGCTGTCAGGTAATAGCCGCGTTGAAAAGCTGAAAATGCTTTGTCTGCCAAATGAACAGACTGATCGGAGCTGCCTGCTTTCCCCTGATAGCCTGTAGGAGTAGTTGCCTGTATGATTTTATCGGTTAAAGGTAACAAAAGGGTTGTCTGATCTGCCAATGCGTCTAATTCTGCGGTTCCCATGAGAAAAAAGGCGAAGGGCAGAACCCGGAAAAGAAAAGAGTTCCTGAGAGCATTCTTTCTTATCATATGCCTGTTTTTCATTTTTTACGTTATCTTCCATAAGTCCAGACACCTGCTATGGGGTGCAGCTCTTTGTGCTCCGTTTCTGTCTGTTTGAGTTTTTACTTTATCTTTTCTTTTAATTAAAGCTTATTATTTGTTTCTCGGTCAGAGAGAGAGGGAGAGAGGGAGAGAGAAAGGTCCCGAACAGGAATTCCGTGGTCTCCGTTTTTTATACGGGGTTTTGGGGGGGGCTGTTTCTTTTTTCCTTCTGTTTTTGACTTTCTCTTATGCCCTCTGTCTATCTGGAAAGAGGGCCCGTTGCGGATTAGCTAAGGGTGATTTCTGTTTTTCTTTTTCTGAATGGCCATACCTTCATTTCGTTTTGTTACTTTTGTTTTCTGATAAAAGTACGCGTAATCCCGGCAGACTTTTGCCTTCAAGCCATTCGAGGAACGCCCCACCAGCCATTGAAATATAGCTGAATTTTTTTTCCACGCCTGTCGTATGTAAAGCAGAGACCGTATCTCCACCGCCGACAACAGAAAGAAGTTCGTTTTTTTGTGTTAGATAGGCAATTTTTTGAGCGATTGCGATAGTCCCTCTGTTAAACGGGACTGTTTCAAAGGCACCAAGAGGGCCATTCCATATGAGTGAGCGTGCTTCTGTGATGTGTTGTGAGAAAGTCACAACAGACGCTGGGCCAATATCGAGGATCATATCGTCTTTTGCAAGAGAGGCAACGTTGATAATACGAGTGTTGACGTTAGCTTTGCATGTTTTGGCAACTATAGCGTCTGTTGGCAAGATGATCTTGCAACCGCTTTCTTCTGCGCGGTCCATGATCTGTTGTGCAATATTGACGCATTGCTCTTCGCAGAGGGAGGCTCCGATATCAATTCCTCTGGCCTTGAGAAAGGTGTTTGCCATGCCTCCTCCGATGATGAGGCTATCCATTTTTGTAACAAGATTGGCAAGGATGCTGATTTTAGTTGAAATTTTAGCGCCGCCGATGAGGCCAGCCAAAGGGCGTTTCGGATTGATGAGGGCTGTATCAAGAGCCCGGAGCTCACTTTCCATCGCCCTGCCGATGACCGATGGTAAATGATGGGCAATGCCTTCGGTTGATGCATGTGCATGATGAGATACAGAGAAGGCGTCATTGACGTAGAATTGTGCCAGACGTGCCATTTTTTTTGCTAATATTTCGCTGTTTTCTTCTTCTCCTGGATGGAACCGGGTATTTTCCATCAAGAGAAGATCACCGATCCCTGCCTCTGAAACAGCCAGCCGAGGCAGATCATCGTCCCATTTTGTAGGCACAAAAGTAACGAGACATTTCATGACGTGAGCAAGGGGTTTAACGATCTGGTCAAGCGACATATTTTTGATGGATTTTCCACCCGGTCGCCCAAAATGCGACAATATGACAATAGTTGACCCCTTGTTGAGTAAGGCTTTAAGGGTTGGGACACTGCGTTCAAGTCGAGACAGGTCCATCACGATTCCATCCCGGATCGGCATATTCAGGTCCAGCCGTACAGCTACGCATCCAGGAAGATGGGGAATATCATCAAGCGTTCTGAAGGGAAATGTCATACGTTACTATCTAGGTAAGGGACAGGAGAAACGAAGGGGATAAAAGGGGGCAGGCGAAACAGAAGCCGATAAGAGACCCCGGGGACCGCAGTACGGCTTTTTTTCAAACTTTCTTTTTTTATTTTTCGATCTTTCCTTTTTAAAGGAGCCGCCCCATAAGGAGAGCTGTGTCCAGCATTCTGTTGGAAAATCCCCATTCATTATCATACCAGGACATGATCCGGACGAAATCACCTCCGATCACTCTTGTTTGATCCATAGCAACGATCGCCGAGGCTGCATTGTGATTGAAATCCACGGAAACCAAAGGTTCATCGGTGACACAGAGAATGTTTTTGAGTTTAGCTGATCCGGCGGCCTCACGGAGCGCATTATTGATGTCTTTGACACATGTTGGTCTGCGTGTGTTGATTTTCAGGTCTGTTAACGAAACGTTGGGTGTTGGTACGCGGATGGCGACACCGTCAAGTTTTCCTTTCAGTTCTGGTAAGACGAGGCTAACGCTCCGTGCGGCACCAGTAGAAGTCGGGATCATTGAGAGAGAGGCAGCCCGTGCCCGATAAAGATCGCTATGGGAGGCATCAAGTGTCCGTTGATCGCCTGTATAGGAATGAACGGCGGTCATAAAGCCTTTTTCAATCCCGATAGTGTCATGAAGAACCTTAATAACCGGCGCAAGGCAATTTGTAGTACATGAAGCATTAGAAACAATGAGATGATGGGATTGTATCTGCTCTTCATTGACACCATACACTACCGTAATATCAGGTTCGTCTCCTGGCGCGGAAATGAGGACCCGCTTTGCGCCAGCATCAAGATGGGTGCATGCTTTGTCTCTTGCGGTCAAGGTGCCTGTACATTCCAGGACAATATCAACATCTAGTTCGCGCCAAGGCATTTTCAACGGATCACGATCAGCCATGATACGGACAGGAAACGTGTTTATAGACATTGTTTTCTCATCAAGGACGCTAACCTGTGCGGGCAGCTTTCCGTGGACGCTGTCATAGCGCAACAGATGAGCTTTTGTAGCGATTGGTGCGGGGTCATTTATGCCGACGACCTGAAGCATCTTGTTGTCTCTCTCAATGAAAGCGCGCATGACAAGTCGTCCTATGCGTCCGAAGCCATTGATTGCAAGCCTGAGTGCCATTTTATGTCCCCCTTTTTTCCAAATCGCGCTCGTTCTTGTTTTCCAGACAGCACATTGCTGCGGATACTATCGATTCCGGGGTTATATGGAAATGATCGTAAAGATCTTCGTATGGAGCGCTCTCTCCAAAGGTGTCAAGGGTAATGACTGTACCATTATCACCGGTATAGCGTTTCCAGCCCATGGAACTCCCCGCTTCAATGGCGATACATATGGTCGCAGAGGATATCACGAAATTGCGGTAAATCTCCGGCTGTGTATCAAATAATTCCCAACAGGGCAAGGAGACGACGGTGGTCGCAATTCCCTTTGCTTCCAGTATCTCCTGCGCTCTGACAGCAAGCTGTATTTCTGATCCTGTTGAAATCAGTGTAACCTGAGCATCCTGTGTTGCTGGTTTGAGCACATATCCCCCCCGAGCTGAAATGTTTTTTTCTTCTGTTTCAAGACGGAATTGAGGGAGACTCTGACGGCTGAGGGCAATGAGGCTCGGTCCCTGCATCCTATGCAACGCAATTTGCCAGCATTCTGCTGTTTCAACAATGTCGCAGGGCCGCATAACGAGGAGGTTCGGAATAGCTCGGAGGGAGGCAAGCTGTTCCACGGGTTGATGCGTTGGTCCGTCTTCGCCAAGTCCTATGGAATCATGAGTCATGACATAAATGACGCGCTGTTTCATGAGGGCTGAGAGTCTGATTGCTGGTCGGCAATAATCGGAGAAAACGAGGAATGTTCCGGAATAGGGAATGAGACCCCGGTGCAGGGCAATCCCATTCATAGCGGCAGCCATGGCATGTTCTCGGATTCCATAATGGATGAATCTTCCGGAAGGATGCGTTGCGGAAAAGACAGTCATGTCCTTACTTTTTGTTTTATTGGATCCTGTAAGGTCTGCAGAACCGCCTATTGCTTCCTGTAAGACAGGATTGACAACGTCCAGAAATTTCCCGGAGGCCTCGCGCGTGGAAAGTGATTCCGGTATGTTTATGAGGTTTTTTTTATAGCAGGAGATTATGTCATCAAGTTCGGCAGGCAGCTCTCCTTTCATCTGCCGGTCAAATAAATCTCGCGTGGCCTTGTCCCGTCGTGCATACCGCTCTTGCCAGGCTTTGCGGTCTTCGATGCCGCGTATTCCGTCACGAAGCCAAGCATTCCGTATGTTATCAGGAATTTCGAAGGGGGCATAAGGCCACCCGAGTGCAGCTTTAGCTGCTTTTGCCTCGGCAGGGCCGAGCGGTGAGCCATGTGCGCTCGATGTTCCCTGTTTTTTCGGTGCGCCGTAGCCGATAATGGTTTTACAGGCGATTAGTGTTGGCTGCCCGCTCTCGCGGGCTGTGGCGATCGCATAGGTAATTCGGAGGGGATCATGCCCGTTTATGGAGATGACATTCCAGCCACAAGCCTGAAACCGTGCACATTGATCGACTGAATCGGAAAGGGAGACCGGTCCGTCAATGCTGATTCCATTATCATCAAACAGGACAATGAGTTTTTTGAGGACAAGATGACCTGCTAAAGCGATGGCTTCATGGCTTATTCCTTCCATGAGGTCTCCGTCGCTGACGAGAACATAGGTGTAGTGATCAACAAGGGTCTCACCGAAACGGGAAGCGAGGTGTTGTTCAGCGATAGCCATCCCGACAGCGGTTGCTAAACCCTGGCCCAGTGGACCTGTTGTTGTTTCAATTCCTGCGGTGCATCGCACTTCCGGGTGGCCAGGCGCCTGTGAGTGCAATTTGCGAAAAGATTTAAGGCAATCAAGTGACATGTCCGCATAGCCTACAAGGTGCAGGAGTGCATACAACAAAATTGAACCGTGTCCAGCTGAAAGAACGAAACGGTCCCGGTCTGGCCATTCCGGTTCGTTCGGATCAAATTTAAGGAATGATCTGAAGAGAACTGTGGCGATGTCAGCTACGCCAAGAGGCAGGCCGGGATGGCCCGACTGTGCGGTTTCAATCGCGTCGATTGAAAGTGCCCGGACCGCATTGGCCATGATGAAATGCCCGCTCTGGTCAACAGGCAGGGAGCCGGATGCTGGAAAGTTTCCGGTTTCTTTTTTTCCATTTTTTGGTACGTCTGGAAACATGACAAATGCTATAATAAACTCCAGGGATGATTGTCTTCCCCCTACACCCTTTTTCGTACAAATGCCCGAAGGCATAACAGCCGGCGAGATAGAATTAATTTCTCTTTTCGTTATGCTGCACACTTTATTTTACAGGGTTGTCCTTGATGCTTGCAAGAAGATTATGCAATGCAATACACTTATGGCGCTTTGTTTGATGCATTGATGAAAAATTCCAGGGATTCTGAAGGGGGTTTTCTGCTCTGTTCCCCGTTTCATATATTTTCTGTCATGTCCATGAAGGGGGCGTGTCAATGGTGGCGATATTTTCCAGTAATTTTTCGGGAGGCAGGATGTTGTGTGAGAGCCGTGATGTGAACAGGTGATGCGTGGTCGGGATGGGAGTGAAGCCATGGGAGACGCTGTACAACGTTTGAATCAGGCAATTGGCATGTTGGAATTGGTCCTTGAGCGGTCCCGTATTAATATGTCGGTTTCTGCTGATGGAAAGGCAATAGAAGAATTTGAAGGGCGCTGGCAGTGCGTTAAAAGGGATAATGAGGCGTTGCGTGCGCGCAATGCGCATCTGGAGCGCATTCGTAACGAGGCAAGTACAAAAATTGGGCATACCATCAGGATGGTTGAGGGCATTCTGGAAGACATTTCACCTGATTCGTACAAATAGATAGTGCGTGAAGGCGCGGATTACGCGTGAGAAGAGGAGTCTTGTGGCGGAAGTAGAGGCAAAAATCAACGGGCGTGCATATAAGATTGCTTGTGATGATGGGCAGGAGCGGCATTTGTTGTCGCTTGTTGGTTATGTAAACCGTCATGTTGAGAATCTGAAGACCAATTTTGGTCAAGTTGGAGATGCAAAGCTTTTGCTGATGGCTTCAGTTATAATTGCAGATGAACTTTCTGATGTGCGTCGTCATGTTGTGTCTCTGGAAGCTGAAGTTCAGCGTATGCGCCTTGCCCATGAGAATAGTGTGGAGCGTTTGAGGAATGCACGGAGTACCGAAGTGGATATTATCAATAGTACGGCGGCCCGTATTGAAGCCTTGATCGGGCAGCTCAACAAGAAACAGGTGTGACGTGGTGTTCTTTTTCTGGAGGGATTGCCTTTAGAGATGCGTTTTGAAAAGTTCGTGAGTGTGAACCGGCTCAAGAGCGAGGGTGTGCCCTCCCGGATTTCTGAATTTCCGTGTCTTCTTTTTTCTCAGAGTGGGTTGTGCGTGTGCACGGATCGTGCGACGGCCAGTGATGTGAGAGATGGCTGGTGCTCTGATTATTTCGAGTGCGCTATTTTCTCCTCTCCTGAGAGAGGCGGCATGTTCCTTTATCTCGCTTATATATTTCTATGTTTTCTGGCGGGGGCTTCAGGGAGGGAATATAAAGGGCCTTCTGTAGAGATTTTTGATTCATATGGGGGTTTGATTTTGGGGGTTTGATTTTTTCTGTTTTTATTTGTTCCGAAAGGTTGTTTCTCCCTTGAAAAGGGCTGATTTAAAAAGTGAGAAAGGGGAACTGAGACTGCTTTTGAAAGAGCGGCGTTATACGATACCTGACGTGGAACGACAGCGTATTTCCACCTGCTTTGCCAGGGATGCGTCTTCTCTTTTGTCAAAAATGCCCTTTCAGACGGTTTCTGTCTTTTATTCCTGTGCCGGTGAGCCGGATATGATGCCCTTGATGACATCCTTGCATATGCATGGTTGTCAGGTTTGTCTTCCCGTGATTCAGCGAAAAGCCGCTCCCCTGATTTTTCGTTCCTGGAAACCTGATATGATTTTGTCTTTTCTTGATAATGGCGGAATTCCTGTTCCTCCGCCGGCTGCGGATGTCATTATCCCGACTCTGTTGTTTGTTCCTTTGCTCGGCTTCGATACTTACGGCTATCGCATTGGTTATGGAGGGGGCTATTATGATCGGACGATTGCATTGTTGCGCCGTCAAAAATCAGTTCACATTGTCGGTGTAGGCTTTTCTGTACAGGAAGTGGTTTATATCCCTAAAGAGAGGCATGATGAAAAGCTTGATGCCATTATGACCGAGGATGGATACAGGCTTTTTCCTCTTTTCCATAATCTTGGTCATGAAAGAAAGAAGGCATTTTAATTTAATAAGGGAAGGGAGGCGCGGTATGGAAAAAAAAGAAAAAGACAAGGAGAAAAAAGAGTCTTTACGCCTTTTGTTTCTAGGTGATGTTGTCGGCCGTTGTGGTCGAGAGGCTGTTTTGCGTCATTTACCGGCACTGATTGAGACACACAGGCTGGATTTTGTGATTATTAACGTCGAGAATGCGGCGGGAGGCTTCGGTGTCACAGAAGATATTTGCCGGCAGATCTGTGATGCGGGAGCCGATGTCCTCAGCGGTGGGAACCATATATGGGACCGGCGGGAGGCCCTGGTCTTTATTGAGCGTGAGACGCGCCTTCTCCGTCCTCTTAATTTTCCGCCGGGGACACCAGGACGTGGCGTAGCTTTGTTTCAGGCGCGTAATGGGGCGCGCGTTCTTGTGATCAATATCATGGGGCGGATTTTTATGGATCCGCTGGATGATCCCTTTGCAGCTGTGGAACGGGAACTTGCCCGTTATCGTCTTGGAAAGAATGTTGATGTAGTTGTGATTGATTTTCATGCAGAGGCAACATCAGAAAAACAGGCGATGGCCTATTTTGTTGATGGGAATGTGAGTTTGATTGTGGGAACGCACACGCATGTGCCGACAGCCGATCATCGGATTTTAACCAACGGGACAGCATTTGTGACTGATGTGGGAATGTGCGGCACTTATGACTCTGTGATTGGCATGGATAAGGAAGAACCGCTTCATCGTTTTTTACACAAGATTCCCTCAGGTCGTTTTGAGCCTTCTGAGGGGCCCGCAACGCTCTCGGGCGTTGCTGTTGATGTTGATGTCCGAACTGGCCTTGCTCAAAAAATTGCACCCTTCCGTCTCGGTGGGCTTCTTGAGGACGCGTTTCCTGCCTTCTGGTAGCGTGGAGATGTTGCTCCCTTTTTTCTTTTGCTGTATTTGTCCGTCTTCTGTTTTTTTTCAGATATTCCATTGCTTTCTTTTGGCTTTATAGTAGGTTTTTCGTAAGTTTTTCTCCTTCTTATTGCGAGGGGCGGAGAAAATGCAGGTTTTTAAAATGGCAGGTCATTCACAATTCAAGAATATCATGCATCGTAAGGGGCGTCAGGATGCTGCGCGTTCCAAGCTTTTTTCCAAACTGTCCAAAGAGATCACCGTCGCCGCACGGATGGGGGATCCGAATCCGGATGCGAACCCCCGTTTGCGGCTGGCTATCCAGAATGCCAGGGCACAATCTATGCCCAAGGAGAATATCCAGCGTGCTATCAACAAAAGTCAGGTTGGGGATTGTGCGGATTACGAAGAAATTTTCTATGAAGGTTACGGTCCGGGAGGGGTCGCGATCGTTGTCGAAGCGCTGACCGATAATCGGAACCGCACTGCCTCTAATGTGCGTGCAGCTTTTAGCAAACAGGGGGGGACATTGGGTGAGACCGGGAGTGTTCTTTTCATGTTCCGCAGGATTGGCCGGATTACTTATCTTCCTGAAATAGCGGCATCCGACAAGTTTTTTGAAGTAGCTATCATGGCAGGAGCCGATGATGTGACCTCGGATGAGGATGGCCACGTTATGACGTGTGAATTTCTTGATGTTGGTACGGTTTCTGCGGTCCTAGAGGAATCATTCGGGGCTGCGGAAGATGTCCGGGTTATCTGGGAACCTTGTTTGTTTACGTCTGTTGATTACAAGAAAGCGCCACAATTAATGGCGCTCATCAGCGTTCTGGAGGATGATGAGGACGTGCGGAATGTTTACGCTAATTTTGAGATTGATGATGAATTACTCTCCAATCTGGCTAGAAAGGCATAATCCGGACAGAAATGATGAGACGAAGCTGCGGTGGGACCTGTCTTGGCATGAGATCGCTTGATTGCGTGTTTTCTTTTGGTCAAAGAGGGGGAAGGGGAGTGTGTGTTGAACCATGGCTGAAGTATCGCGCATCATTATCGGTGTTGATCCGGGCCTACGCCATATGGGGTGGGGGGTCATCAGCTCTTCTGGAAACAGGCTTGGCTTTGTTGCTTCCGGCGTGATCATGTCCTCAGCATCTTTGTCTCTTGCCTTTCGTTTATCTGGGCTTTATGCAGGTCTAAATGATGTGGTGATGCGTTTCGCACCGCGTGAGGCAGCTGTTGAGCAGACCTTTGTTAACAAGAATGCTGCTTCGGCCCTGAAGCTTGGTCAAGCGCGCGGCATTGCTTTGCTGGTACCGGCTCAAGCGGGTCTTCCTGTCGCGGAATATGCTCCTAACCTTATAAAGAAAACAATTGTCGGCGTAGGTCATGCGAGTAAGCAACAAATTTATGATATGGTGCGGATGCTTTTGCCGGGTGCCAAATGTGACACAGAGCATGCGGCTGATGCACTGGCCATTGCGATTACGCACGCCCACTGTTGCCGTGCGGGATGTTCGGGGCAGGGAGCGGGAGGAGTCTAAAGCTTTTAGCCTAAGGTGTTTTTTTGCTTCTGGTGGCGATTGTTCCACCCTTGAGATCAGGATGATGGCGTGATTGGAAAACTGAAAGGTTTAATTGACGAAAAGGGAGATGGTTTCATTGTCTTAGATGTGGGAGGTGTTGGCTATCATATTTCCTGTTCTGCTCGTACGCTTTCCAATTTGCCGCCTCAGGGCAATTTCGTGACGATTTTTACAGAGCTGCTCGTTGGAGAAATGTCACTGCGTCTTGTCGGTTTTATTTCAGGGACGGAACGGGAATGGTTTCGTTTGCTTAACGGAGTCCAGGGTGTAGGCACAAGGGTGGCTTTATCTATTTTATCTGTTTTTTCAACTTCTGATCTGAGCCGTACGGTTGCGTCCGGTGACAAGGCTTTTCTTGCCCGTGCACAGGGGGTTGGTCCTAAGGTTGCACAGCGGATCGTCAGTGAATTGAAAGACAAAGCTTCTGCCCTTTCCGTTTCATTGTCTGGTCCGGTAGAGTGTCCGGACGCTGTTTCTCCTCCTGTTGAGGATGTGGTTACGGATGCGGCATCTGCTTTGATAAATCTGGGGTATGGGCAGGGTGAAGTGCTGTCTGCCCTTAGCCGTGCGCGGGAAAATATTGATGAAACTCCAGATGTAGGCACACTCATTCGCCTTTGCCTTAAGGATTTGAGCAGATGAAGGAGAAGGATGCAGGACCGCCACGGCTTGTTTCACCTTTTGGGCAGGAACATGAATCTTTCGGTACGGGATGGCGTCCAAGGAGTCTTTCTGATTTCATTGGTCAGGAGCGTGAAAAAGCCAATCTGAAAGTGTTTATAGATGCGGCTATTGAGCGGGGTGATGCTCTTGATCATGTCCTTTTTGTCGGTCCTCCGGGACTGGGAAAAACGACATTGGCGCAAATCATGTCCCGTGAACTGGGTGTGAATTTTCGTTCAACATCCGGCCCTGTTATTGCGAAAGCCGGTGATCTGGCTGCTTTATTGACCAATCTTGAAGATCGTGATGTTCTATTTGTTGATGAGATTCACAGATTATCGCCAGCGATAGAGGAAACGCTTTATCCCGCTATGGAAGATTTTCAGCTTGATCTGGTTATTGGAGAGGGTCCGTCTGCGCGTTCTGTGAAGATTGAACTTGCGAAGTTTACACTTATCGGTGCAACAACGCGTTCAGGTCTCCTGACGACTCCTTTGCGTGATCGTTTCGGAATTCCGGTTCGTCTTGATTTTTATACGATTGAAGAACTCGAAATCATTATACAGCGGCGCGCGCATATGCTTGGGGCGTCGATGACATCTGGAGGCGCGCGGGAGATTGCCAAGAGGTCACGGGGGACCCCACGTGTTGCTGGCCGTCTGCTCCGGAGGGTTCGGGATTTTGCGTCCATCACGAATGTGACGTCTGTAGATGCCGCGTTTGCTCAGAATGCACTCTGCCGTCTGGAGGTTGACGAAGAAGGTCTTGATGTTATCGACCGGCGCTATCTTCTTTGTATTGCAGAGACATTTTCGGGGGGGCCGGTTGGTGCTGATACGATTGCAACGGCACTGAACGAACAACGAGATATGATTGAGCATATTATTGAGCCCTATTTGCTCCAGCAGGGCTTTGTGCAACGGACCTCACGGGGACGTGTTCTTTCCAAGCGATCTTATCGGCATTTAGGGCTTTTGATTCCGTCAGAAGATCATTCGTCTGACCCGGCATTTTCTGATGAAACATCCGGTTCCTGAGAATGGGTTTTTATTATTCCTGATTCTGTATTCATTTATGCAAAACCAACGGAATTCGGGGCGCGTTCTACAGTTTATGGTTGTTGTACGGATTTTATGACGAAATTTTTCTTTTCAGTTCTTATTTGCCCTTTGCTTTCTTCTTCCTATTTTCTATACTTGATGAAAGCGATGGTGTTTTTCCTGCGGTCACTATTTGCCCTGAGAGGGTTTTTGCCTTAGTTTTGTCACACTTAGGGTTAGACTCTGATTTTATTGTTTTCATTTCTTCTCCTGAAATCGGGAGCGTCTGGCGTTTATGTTTTGTGTAGGGATTTGTTTTTGATCTTGATTTAGGGAGGCGTTCTTAAGCGTCTCTTTTGTCTTTTTTTGTGTGTGAGCTGAATTTTTAATTTCCTTATAGCGCAGGTCTTTTTGAGCTCGGAGGCCTTTTTGAGGAGAATGGTTTCTGATGCATGGGATTGATATTATTCAGGCCTCAGTCGCGTCTTCAGCGACAGATTTTTCTCTTTTCAGCCTATTTCTCCAAGCACATATTGTAGTGAAATTTGTTATCTTCTTTCTGATTTCGGCCTCTGTTTGGTCCTGGACAATCATTATTGAGAAAGAAGCTCTGCTTCGTCGAACGTCTCGTCTGATGAATGAATTTGAAGAGGGATTTTGGGCGGGCCGGTCCTTAGAGGAATTTTATCGTTCTCTAATTCATAAGCCCAGTTATGGGATGTGTGC
>JAQRMX010000027.1 GCA_028599125.1 Alphaproteobacteria bacterium
GAAAAAGTGTATTATTTTTCCAAAAAAATATGGCATCGGGCAAAAGATAGCGGCTTTTGGTTAATCAAAATTGCAAATACAAATTAGGCAAGGGAGAATATTCCTCAACAACCATTTACTTTCAAGGCTCCCTTGCCTAAATCTTACTTTTCCACAAAGACAACGGGGAGGGAGAATCATTTTCTTTTCCTTTCATTCCCAAAGAGCATATGGCTGCTTCATTCAGAGTGTAAACGAAAAAATTCATACATGATGATAAGGCATACAGGCTGATAAGCCGCATATGACAGGCTGATAAGCCGCATATGAGACAGATAAATTTATCCTCAGGAGAACTCTTGCTTCTCCTCCTTGCTCAAAAAAGGGCTAGAAACAGAAAAACTCCCTCTTGGAAAGCAAGCATCAAATTTCCTTTGTCCTGGTAGAGCTACGCCTTTCATAACAGATCCCTGTACGCACACCTCACTTCATTTACCTTAAAACAGGAGTAACGCTTATAAAATTCCCAAACTCTCTTTTTAAAAAAGTAAGATCAAAAAACAACAGAAACAAGAAGATAAGCGTAAATAACTCTCCTTTGTCAGGGTAAAAGAAAAAATCTTCACCCAATAAACTCCTTCAATCCGGTCAAAACCAAGGCAGGCTGGGAAAAGCCCTCTTCTCCCCCCTGTCCTATTGCTCGGCAATAATGCTGTACAGCCATCTCCATCCCGTAAATCAGGGAATCAGCCGTAAGAGAATGACCAATTGACACTTCTTCAAGAAAGGGGATGCTCTGGACCAGAGCAGTTATATTAGCAAGGGTCAAATCATGTCCGGCATTGATGCCCAAACCGCAGGCGCGGGCAGATTCAGCTGCTACAACAAGCTTATCAAGTTCACTCTGTGCTTTTTCCGGATCATCATACGCAGCACCATAAGGCCCCGTATAAAGCTCAACACGATCCGTCCCCGTCTCTGCTGCCCGGCAAGCCATTTCAACATCTGCATCACAAAAAAGCGAAAGTCTCATCCCTTGATCCTTAAGTCGATGAACAACAGATTTGAGAAAAGAGTGATAAATTTGAAAATTCCATCCATGATCAGACGTTAACTGCTCCGGCTTATCTGGCACAAGGGTTACCTGATGAGGTTTCACGCGCTCAACAAGTTCCAAAAACTGACTATCAGGATAACCCTCTATATTGTATTCACATCCTGGAAAAGTAGCAACGAGTGCAGAAAGAGGAAGAAGATCATCCCGCCTGATATGTCGTTCGTCAGGACGCGGATGAACAGTCAAACCCGCCGCCCCCGCATTCAAAGCAATATGCCCAACCAGCGAAAGGTCAGGCCAAGGCAAATCGCGTCGATTACGCAGCTGCGCAACTGCATTGAGATTAACTGAAAGTTTTGTAAGCATATATTTTTTCCCTGAACAAATAAAATGCAGGCAGAGTAAGGCTATCGGTGGCATGACTATACAAAAATCAATCTGTATGATGCAAAAAAGAAGAAATGCAAACGCATCCTTCAACTGAGAACCGGCAACTATACTAAAATAAGAAGGAAAATTTAGAACAGATTCCATACAGAAAACATAAACCATCCTGCGTCTGTCACGCACACTTTCTCTTTACAACAAAATGCCTGTATTAGATAAAAACCGGATCAAATTTACAAAATGAATATCACTGAATCAGAACTTCACTGAAAAAGAAATACACAGAAATAATCTTAAGAAAAAAAAGATCCCCCTCCTTATTCTCAAAATACAGGCTATAATATAAAGAAACCTGATCAAAATTTTACTGTCCTCTTCTTTTTCAGAAATCTGATTTCAGTATAAAATAAGAACGGCCGACGAAAATAAAAGTGATTTACGTCTACTCAGAATTATTGAATAAGAGACCAAATCATCAATTTTCACAAATACGAAAAATCTGTTCCAAATTCTCATTCAAGGAAAAAGAGCCGGGTTCATAAACGACATGATGCCATCCCGGCATCTGATGACGGAACCAAGTTCTTTGCCTTTTTGCATAGCGGCGTGTCGCATTCTTACTGCGAGTAACAGCAACATCAAGAGCCACTTTCCCTTCAAGATATTGAATTAAGTTCGCAACTCCAAGCGCACGCATAATCGGCAGGGACATATCCAGACCCAAATGCCGCAATGCCTGGACTTCCTCCAGAGCTCCTTCTTGTATCATGAGGTCAAAACGGGTACTGATAAGTTCACACAAGCATTCAGTACTCGGATTAAGAAATAAACCGATACACTCATCCATGGACAATGATGGAAGTATAGAAGACGATTTCTCCCACCAATAGCAAAGCGAATGCCCGGTTCCTTCCAGAATCGACAAGGCTCGAACAATACGCTGTGTATCCCCTGCGCACAGCAGGGCTGCCATTTTCGGATCAGAGCGCATCAGGATATCATAAAGTTCAGACGCCTCAAGCTGGTCAGACCTAGCACGCCAATAATGTACAATCGCTTCAGGAATATCAGGAATTTCTGCAAATCCTTGCGTTAAGGCCTTAAAATAAAGCCCCGTTCCCCCAACAAAAATCGGAAACAGACCTTCCCGCCTAGCACGATTAAGCTCAATGGAGGCAAACTTCAACCAATGCCCAACAGAAAAAGGTTCCCATGGTTCTATAATTCCGAAGAGACGATGTTGAACGATTGATTCCTGCTCCAAGGTTGGGCGCGCAGTAATAACCCTTATTTTATCATAAACCTGCATAGAATCTGCATTGATAATTACATAAGACAGCCTATCTTTTCGACAGGCCAGGCGAATTGCCAAATCAGTTTTTCCGCTTGCTGTCGGCCCTGCGATAAGGATTGCGCTTGGTCCAGACATAACTCGCTCCCCCCCAGTAAGTACCGGGAACTTTGCTCATATATTCATTTCAATCACAAGGAACTATTCGATATACATGACATAAAATTCAGAAAGAAGAAACATACAGAAAAGAAAGAAGCTAGGATCTTTTTTTGCATTTGATGCTCAGATAAAAAATTAGGATCCGCAGGAAAAATAAAAACCTTCAAAAATTGACGACAGAAAAGAAAATCGTAGAAGACAAGAGACCGGGAAAAAAGCGGAAACGGAGCCCCTCGCCGTATAATGGATAAACCGTCACACCACAAGCTCTTGAACAAGGAGAGAAAACTCAGTCACACTTATGCCACATGAAAATATAAGCCGGACATTTCTTCAGGGACAATTCTCTATCCCGTTCTTATCTTTCTTATCCTTTCTCACACCGCAAGACAGATCTTTTTCAATCGATATAGAAACAAAGCGTGAGCGTCCTGCTCCATTGGAAAGACGAAGCAAAGCTGACATGTCTCCTTTTTTCTTAAGGGCATTAAGACGATCCTCAATATCACCAGGCGACCAGACCTCCTCTAACCCAACCTCCGTTATAACAGAACCGGCCATGATACCTTTTTCTACCAGGGGGCTATCGCTATCAATCAAAAGCACAACGACACCATCAATTTCTCTTGAAATATTCAGCTGTCTGCGCAACTGCATAGTCAATTCCGACATTTCAGCACCAAGAATACGAGTCGTTCCAGATCTTGGATTCGTTAAACGGTCCCGTTGAGAATAGCTGTTTGTCTTCCCCTCACTCTCTTCAAAAAAAACAATGGCCACTTTCAGATTCATCATTTTCAGATTTTGCTGATCATCTCTACGCAAAATCGTGAAATTAACGTCCTCTTCGAGATTAGCATCAGCAATCATCATTTTGAACGCAGAGGCAGAGAATAGCTTTTTGCCTTGAAATAAGATAATAACGTCCCCACGCTTAAGGCCTGCCATATCAGCAGGACTATTCACTTCAACAGACGTTATTAACAGGCCATGGGGATTATCCATTCCCAGAAATTCTGAAATAACAGGAGAAACAGGACGGATATGAACACCAATCCAGCCACGCCGAACTTCCCCGAATTCAACCAGTTGAGAAATGATTTTCTTAACGCTATTGGAAGCTAAAGCAAAAGCCTTTCCAGAAAAATCACCCGCTATTGAATACGTAGAAACATTAACGCCGACAAGCTTTCCGTCCTTGTTGAACAGGGGGGCACCGGAATTCACCATTTCAACTGGTATATTGGTCTGTATAAAATCACCATAGGAGCGATCAGGAGCATTGCGATAGCGGCCAGACACGATGCCTACGTCAACAGAGGGAGTAAACGCAGCAAAACGTGATGCGGTCATGATCCACTCACCGATACGAAGCTTTTTTGAATCAACGAATTCAACAGGCTCAATTTCATCGTTCAACCTGACACGCAAGACAGTCAAATTTGTCTCTGTATCATGTCCAACAACTTCTGCTTGATATCTCTCTCCATCCCCAAATTCAACAAAAATTTGATTCACAAGAGGAGGGATACGAGAACCGGTAAGAAGCAAACCAGACGCATCAATGAAAAAACCAGAGGCGAAAAAAGGTGCTCTCATCTTTTCCTGTGACAGTCGTTTCAGATTCGTAATTGCCCCGAAAGATGCTCCAGGATTCACGCTCTCTTTTATAAACTGATCGAAAAAGTTTTGTGATCCTCCCGAAGACAGAGGTGCAGAAGGGTATACAGAAATAGTAACGAGAGACTCTTCAATCCGCTCCACCAAGTCTGGAATAAATGAAGAATCAAAAGATTGAGAATGCGCCGGAATCACTGATATTAGCGCAAAAAAAGAAAAAATCAGTGCAAAGGAAGTAAAAAAAGAAAGGTATCCTTTAGCAAAACCACTTAAAACACTTATAAATCCTCTCATGAAACATCTTCTCCCTCTGTTCCATAGAAAAAAATCTCCTATCCTAGATACTCTGTGTCTTTACCTTGAAAAAATTTCAAAATCTACATTTCTTTTCCTGGAAAGAAAAATTTTAAAACCCGGAGCGAAAATTTCGTCACAAATTGGAAGGAAATGCCTTTCCGGATCCATTACAAGAGGAAAAAATTCCTTGGAAACCGATAAAAAACGAGTGAAAAAAGAAAGAGCGTACCTTATTATAAATTGGGAAAAAAGCAGAAGATAGAAAAGAATTTCGAAAGAAATAACAGAAGTATCAAATAAAAATTTGAGCCTCCCGAATAAACAGAAAGAAGAGAAAACACTGAGAAAAGCGAAAAAAGAAAAAAATGGTGTTCGCCTGTCTCTTCGACTCACCTTACACCTCCTCCGCCTCTACTCCTTCGAATTACGGTGACGGTGGCATATCTTTTTTACCAAATTCATCAATGAAATAGCGGAAAAAACTCGAATCCGGAGAAAGGAGCATTGTCGCGCTACCCTCTGAACCCATAGCGACCTCATAAGCTTTCAGGGAACGGTAGAAGGAGAAAAATTCAGGGTCTTTACTGAAAGCATTCGCAAAGATCCTGTTACGTTCAGCATCACCCTCACCTTTCATGATCTCAGCTTCACGGCGCGCATCGGCAACGATAATAACGGCCTTACGATCAGCTTCAGCACGCATACGCAAAGATTCCTGTGTTCCCTTGGCACGCAATTCAGCTGCCTCAGCCAAGCGCTCTGCACGCATACGCTCAAACGTCTGCTGACTGACCTCAGGGGTCAGATCCGTTCTGTGGATCCTCACGTCAACAATCTCAATACCGAGCCGCCCCGCCTTTGAACGAATCTGGTCACGAACTTCCACCATCATTTCCAAACGAAGCTCAGAAAGGGCGGCCTCAAATGAACGTCGACCGTAAACGCGGCGAAGCGATGCATCAAGCTGGGTACGCATATTATTTTCAGCACGAGATAAAATACCGCCAACAGAGCTCCGAAACAGAGCTGCATCCCGAATACGATAAACAATGAAAGCATCAACCAGGTACCAACGTCCATCGCGTACCTGAACGCGGATGTCATCAAGATCAAGACGAAGTAAACGATCATCAACAAACTGAACATTGTCGACCAGACTTCCAGGAAATTTGAAATAAAGACCAGGTTCTTCAACCACTCGCGTGATCTCACCAAACCGCAAAACAACGGCTTTCTCACGCTCATCAACAATAAAAATAGAAAAGAAGCCCAAAAGACCAAAGAGAACAAGCGCTACACTGACAAAACTTAGGAAAAAAACTTTTTTCATTGTGACGCTACTCCTTTGGAACCCGCTTGCTGCGATCCTGACAAGGGAAGGTACGGGATAACGCCAGATCCAGAAACGCCGTCCTCAACAATGAACTTGTCAGCTTTACCTAAAACACGCTCCATCGTCTCAAGATATAGACGACGACGAGTAACATTTTTTGCCTTCCTGTATTGATCATAGATAGATATAAAACGCTGTGATTCACCTCTTGCTTCGGAGACAACACGATCCTTGTAGCCTTTGGCTTCTTCACGAACCCTAGAAGCATGACCGTTGGCATCTCCAAAAAGCTTATTTGCGTAGGCTTGCGCTTCCTGTTTATATTTTTCCTGATCTTGCTGCGCACGCTGAACTTCCTCAAAGGCATCTGCCACTTCACGCGGCGGGTCAGCACGTTCAAGCTGTATTCCATCAATCCGGATACCCATCCGGTAGAGATCAAGTACAGCTTGAAGCTGACTGCGAACACCCTCTTCAAGCTCTTCGCGGCGGGTCGTGCGTACGGCTTCACCCCGTGAACGACCAATATACTCGCGCATAGCACTTTCACTCGCTCGACGAATCAGATCACGCTGATTAACAACGCTGATAAGGAAATCAGCAGGCTCAACAACACGCCAAAGGACTGTAAAAACCACATCAACAATATTCTGATCACCGGAGAGCATGAGACTTTCCAGTCCTTTACTGGTTCCTACAGGACCGATCATATCGCGCCGTTGCTCAATATTAACCAGTTCCACCTTTTCCATCGGCCACGCTATAAAATGAAGGCCGGGTTCACTCAACTGCTCTCCCGGCTTACCAAAAACAAACTCAACACCGCGTTCTTCCGGTGAAACCTGATAGACAGCTTGGCTCAACCAGAAAAGGAGAATAAGAATCGCACCAATTATAAAAAGAAAGCCGCCGGAACCACCTCTAGGGAAAATGCTGTTCAATTTTTCCTGTCCACGACGGATAAGTTCCTCTATGTCCGGCGGAGATCGATTATCAAGTCCACCGCCGTTTCCTCCGCTTCCCCAAGGGCTGCCGCCCCAACCATTATCTCCACCGCCCTGACTATTCTGCACGATCTATATTTCCTCAAAAAAAGCGAGAACCTGAAAAAACAAAAAAAACCCGCTGCCCCGAATATTCGGCGGTTTCCACTTTAAACTAAAAAAAAAGATCTGTCACCCACAAGCCGCTTTCATCAGCAGAAATAAAGAAACATAACGACCGAAAACACAAATACCGAAAACACAAATATAAATCCCCCTGACGAAAAAACGTCAGGAAAAAATGCTATTCTCACAAGCAATACTCATTTTCAGAGTCATCTTGTATCTGATGATGAAAGCAGATGAAATCTAAGCAGAAAAAATTTAAAAAAATAAAAGGCTTAAAAGACAGACCCTATCATCCAAAGCATTTACTATCGATATTCTGACGATGAAATCTATAATTCCTCTGAAAAATAGAAATTGGTCTGGATCTGTTCATATTCTTTCTGATTGTATTTTCAAGTGATCACTATCAAAATATTGATCCTGTAAATTACTGATAAAATAATCTTTAATAAGGTTTATATAGAATATAAAAAATACAAGATTCATTATATCATCTCCATTCCATGAATGGTGAAAAATACTTATCTTCATCGAAGAACCATCGGAGAAAAAAACCGTCGCTCAGATCGGGATAATCATGAATGATGACTGTCGGGGGCATGATTATCGAGAACGTAAGAAAAATGAAAAAGAGAAACAATGTCTTCAATATCTGAAATCTCCGTTTCAGAGAAATTTTATGGTTTTTTTATTTTTTGTAAGTCTACTTGAAAGAAATTCTGAGTAGATATGGATACATAAAAGCAAAAATGAAACCTTAAATATCAAGTGTCTTCCAGATAGTTCAAAAAAATAAGGATGAATCCCCTTTTCAAAGGGGACCTGGAGAAATGCTTGAGACTCAAGAACAGCGTGCTAATCGACATTTCAAGCGGAAGGATTACCTATAAATCCTGATATTTTGGCTATAATTATTGATTTGATGCATGGCAAGTGCGATGTAAAATCATTCCAGAAACAAGATTTTGAAGATTTTAAAGACATCAGCATATTCACGAACAAAAATCCGGTGAACGAATTTAGTGAGAACAAAATACCATATCATCATGGGGTTCAGAAGCACTGCTTCACTCCTCGTGTAGGTAAAAAATCAATTGACTAGCTGGTAATCACAGTGATATCCATTACAGAGGATTTCCCCTTTTTTGTGGGGCTACAGCGGGTTGTTTCCCTTCAGAAGGCGCATCCCCTCTCAAGGTGTTTTAAATTTGAATCTAAGATTTTTAAGTTTTTAAAAGAGCCCTTTGGGCGTGGAGGTTCCTGAATGCGTACCTATTCGGCGAAGCCGGATGAAATGAAAATGAAGAGAAAATGGTTTGTCGTTGATGCAGAAGGCCTTATCGTTGGCCGTCTCGCCTCTTTCATCGCTTCCCGTCTCCGTGGAAAACACGATCCGCTTTACACACCACATACAGACTGCGGTGACAGTATTGTTGTTGTCAACGCAAAAAAAGTCGCTTTGACCGGACAGAAGCGTCAGAATAAAGTTTATTATCGCCACTCTGGATATCCAGGGGGAATTAAGGGAACCACTGCGCTTGAAATTCTGGAAGGAAAATATCCGGAACGCGTCCTCATGAAAGCAGTAGAGCGAATGATCCCCCGTGGATCTTTGGGGCGTCGTCAGTTGGGTAAATTGCATGTCTATGCGGGTGAAACTCATCCACATCAGGCCCAAGAGCCTGAATTCATTGACGTAGCCGCTTTAAACATCAAGAATCGGGAAAGAAAAGCATGAATGAGCAAGATATTCAGCCTACGGACACTGCGGAAAAGGTAACCCCGCTTCTCACCGCAACACCGTCCCTTCGTGAGCAAAAGCTTGACAGCTACGGACGTTCTTATGCCACAGGTCGCAGAAAAAGTTCCGTTGCCCGTGTCTGGGTAAAGCGTGGAACAGGAAAGATCCTTGTCAACGGGAAAGATTCCAGCAGCTATTTCGCTCGCTCAGCTCTCAGAATTGTCCTTGAAAAACCTCTGAGCGTTACGGAACGCAGGGAAGAACTTGACGTTATGTGTACAGTTAAGGGTGGTGGTCTTTCCGGACAAGCCGGTGCCATTCGGCATGGCCTGTCGCGGGCTTTGGTTCTGTACGAGCCAGCCTTGCATATATCTCTCAAGAAAAGCGGATTTATTACCAGAGATTCACGTATCGTAGAACGGAAAAAATATGGAAGACGTAAAGCACGTCGTTCTTTTCAGTTTTCAAAGCGCTGATTCTGGATACTCGAGACCGGATAGCTTTTGTAATTCCGACCTTTACCCTTGTAAACACATAATAGTGGAAAAATCCTGTTGGTTTTTTATCTGTTTGTTTTTCTTTATTCACTTTCGCTACCGGGTCCGATATCAGAATCGGGTATGATGCATCCCGAATGAACGGACTCAGAAAAAATCATATCCCTGTGATAAAAACGAAACTGGCATCACGGAACGTACTGACCCCATAATAGGACAGATTTGAAAGGCATTTCTCTTGTGTAGCAGATATTTCCGCTCACATACTCGCTGAGTTTTGCTCTTTTTGGTGGCTCTGCACTCTCTTTTAAATAATCCTTTGTATAGAGATAGCCTGATAATGCTCTCTTTCTGTAAGGAAATACACAATAGAGATTCGTATATTTATATTAATGCGTATATTCTCGAACTTGGAATGAAAAGGAAATATTCATCATCATTTTACACTTCGTGATGCATCTTCCAATTGAATCAGAAGTTTCATACAGACGACCGGCCTCTCCTCCGGCTATTGCTCTTTCTGTGGTTAAAAAACAGTAAGATCAGCACCTTTTCTCCCGTAGGCAGGTAATAATCTTCACCCACCCCCTTAAGACCGACGCGTAGTCCCTGCTTTTTCGGCCCCCCTTGAAAGAGCTTCTGTCTGCTGATAACCATCATACCACATCACGATAAGCAACCTGCTTTCCCTCCACAGTTCAAAAACATCATCCATCGTTATCACTGGGATAACCGGTTAGCCCCGGGTTCATAAAAATCAGAAAGGAGTGAAGATTGGCCTAGCCCTGAATTAAAGAAAGCACTCTCCTCAGGAATAAGCCGAATCATGTGCACAGATAGGCGAAACTGAGAGAGATTTTGTTGGTAAATCCATGATAGACGGGCTCATTTTCGTCTTTAAGACAGTCCCTTACCTTAAGGCAAGATAATCAAAAAAATGAAGACTAACGGAAATTTCAGAATCAAAAAAATAAGCTTTCAAAAATAGAACATGTTGAAGAAAAATTCTCCTCCAAACCCATAGACCCCTCAAAAAAGCCTTTTACAAAAAACGCATCTCTTCCAGCAGGTCCGGAAGATCATTTTCATAAAGAATAACATTCCGTGCCTCTTTACCATAAAGTTCCAGAATCACACGGTGGGCTTCAGAAAAATTCTGAACACCGGAATAGTCTATACCTGCATGAAACAGGGCAGAAATAAAAGTCGGTATCCGAGAGGGATTAACGACATACACTCTATCGCAGAGCCCCTTACAAAATAACCCGAGCTCTTCATGAACCTGATCGTGCAAATAACCAAGCTCAACAAGACCCGGCGTCACAAGAATGGCCATTCCTCCCCTTTCACGCGCAAGTTGTGAAAGAATCTGTACTGCATTTTTAAAACCTACCTCATTCGCGTTATAGGAATCATCAAGTATGAGCAGCTTCCCTTCATTTTCTTTCTTCTGGAGACGGTGGGGAATTTGTTCAACCCTGCTCGTTATGAAAGGAAGTCTTTTAATAATCTTGGGATCAATTCTGGAGGCCATAACAATGGCCAACGCAGAATTTATGACATTATGTGCACCAAGCAACGGTAAGCGGTAAACCATCTGGAATTCATGAGCACACCGACCCTGCAATTCAATCTCCCACATACCATCAACAAAATCTGCTCTCTTGATCCATATATCAGCCTCCTCATCAAATCCGACAGAGATCAATTGTGAACCGTAATAAGATTTGAGCTTTCTGAAAGGCTGAAACTGCAAAACATCTGCATTAAGAACAATCTGGCCGCCAGCTTTGCAGACCGATTCGACAAGTTCTGATTTTGCACGGGCAATCGTTTCAATATTCCCAAACCGTTCAATATGAGTATCCCCGATAGCTGTAACAATACCATGATGAGGTCGGATAAAAGAACAAAGCCGGCAAATTGAACCAAGCCCATACGCACCCATCTCGGCAATGAAATAACAGTGCCCCCACTGCAGCCGTTCTCGAATATGGCGCGTTAGCCCAAGCTCAGTGTTTACACTGCCACGACTGTAGAAAACTGGTCCGGACAGACTCAAAAATTCTGCACATATATGCTTTACCGTCGTTTTTCCAAATGACCCTGTAATACCGATCCGCAGGGGATCCATACGTTTGAGTTTGTTTTTCGCGCTTTCGATATAATGACGGTTAATCTGCTTCTGAAACGGAATAAGAAGGATATTAGCAAAAAGCAGGAACAGGGGAAGAACCTGGAGAAGAAAAAGAATAAACAATGGATGCCCTCGACCCAACAGAAGCGCTATTAAAGCCGGAATTATTGAAACCCAATAGATCCGCTTAGCGCGTTCTGTATAAATCAATGGCTTTTTATAGGTATAGGAACGTTCCTGCCAGGCGATGATGAGAATCAGAATAGAACATACCAAAAGCGGTAAAAAACCAGCGTTCCACAGCATGCGCTCGGCAAAAAGGACAAATAAAAGAAGGCTGGCCTTGATATCAAACAGGCGGACACGAAAAATAGTATAAACGTAGCGCGCCGAGTCATATTCTTCCTGTTGAAAATAAGCAAGAAGACTTGCAATACGAACGACTGTCAAACATCCACCTACAAAAATAAGAAAGAGCGCTCCCGCACTCTCCGCTACATTTTCGATCACGCAAGCCCCTCCCTGACTGCTAGTGCAATCTGATGTTTTCCTCGACTGAGTATAGAAAAATGGTCAAACACAGGACATTCAATAAATACGGAATCAGGAATGAGACGGTGAAATCTTCGGCCAATTTCAGGAGGAGTTACTATATCACCCTCCCCGTAAATCAATGTGGACGGGCAGTGAACCCTATTAATTTCCGGTAGCAGATTTTCCGAAACAACATGAAGAAAAACATCACGCAGCCCCAATGAGCGACTTTGTACATAGTCAGGACTTCCATACCGTTCCTCAAGCGCAATTAAGGCTGTCCCGGAACCGACAAGATGGCGGGCAAGTCTGAAACAGATCAACCTATAAGCGTTACGCAACCAAACAGATAAAGGCAAAGAGCAGGGCAACCCCGCTCCTGCCACAATTAACAAATGCCTTATCCCTGAATCCTGATGCGATGCAAGGCATAAACCAATACGCCCACCGAATGAGTGCCCAACCCACATAAATTCCTTCAACCCCAAATGATTCTTAAGATATCGTACCAGGTATGTGGCATAGTCCCGTGAGCCCCATGCTTCCTCCGGAGGCTCACTCATACCAAAGCCCGGAAGATCAAGCAAAAGACTATTGGCAAAGGGAGCAATTGCCTCTGCAACTGGAATAAAGTCGTGATGTGAACGGCCCCACCCGTGGCCAAAGACAACATCAGGCATGCCCTGAGTGCCAATTCTAATACTATGAGGTAGTTTCATCCATCTTCCTTGTATCATTAATTATTCTTCGCAAGAGTATGGAGCATAAAAAATAAGATTGCCAGAAAGTCTGAAACCGTTCAGAAGGAAAAAGATGGATCTCTCGGAAAGATAAACTCATGAAAGACAAATTGACAGGTTTTACAACAGGCCTGCGAGATACAAGAAAAAAATTGAATATCGCGGTCATATTCGGAGGCGCAAGTGAAGAGTGTGACGTTAGCGTCATTAGCGCACAACAGATGATGGACGCGGTAGACCATCGCAGAATTAACGCTATTCCGATCTACATGGATTTTGAAAATCGATTTTGCACAGGACCGTCTCTCCGAGATATCAAGACATTCAGGCCCAAACCGCACGGACTTCAGACGGTCACATTTCAATGGTCTGCGGACGGCCCTGTCATTCAAAAGGAAAATGGCAGGATAACTCCTGTTGATTGTATCTTTCCTGTCCTTCACGGCTCTTTTGGAGAAGACGGAAGAGTTCAGTCTTATTTCGAATTACTTGGTATCCCAATCGTCGGATTTACAGCTACGAATTCAGCCATCGCTATACGAAAAGACGCAACAAAAGCACTCGTTAAATCTGTTGGTGTTAGTGTGCTGGACCATATAAAAATCAGCTACTCCCAATGGATAAAAGATCAATCTATTCCTGAAACAGACGCACAAAAATTAGGCTACCCTGTTATTATCAAGCCCGCAAACCTTGGTTCAAGCATTGGCGTCGGAGTAGCCCACAATGAAGAAGAAGCCCATTATCTCATTGAATATATCCTCAGATATGACTGGCTCGTTCTAATAGAGCCAAAAATTAATAATCTTTGTGAATTCAATATTGCGATTCTGATAAGAAATGAAGACGTGAAATTTTCTGCAATTGAACAGCCGAAAAATGATGCAGACCTCCTAGATTTCAAGAATAAATATTTTTCACCTTCAGTGAGCACGAAATCAGACATCCCCCACTCTGGAGGCATGATCTCTCTTTCACGGAAAATCAATCCGGATATTCCTATGAAACTGGAAGAAAAAAT
Source organism: Alphaproteobacteria bacterium (assembly GCA_028599125.1). Lineage (GTDB taxonomy): Bacteria > Pseudomonadota > Alphaproteobacteria > Rhizobiales > NORP267 > JAQRMX01. The sequence goes on from JAQRMX010000027.1 coordinate 13,909, forward strand.
ACGTCATTTTGCAAAGAAAGCTTTCCTCATTCTTGGCGGCAGAGGATGCCCGAGAATTGACTTCCTCTATGATGAAAAAACAGAAGAGCTTTGGTTTAATGAAATTAATGCCATCCCGGGTTCATATGCTTTCTTCCTTTGGGAAGCGGCCCCTGAACCTATGCTATTTCCAGAGCTGATCTATCACCTGATAAATGAAGCCCTTCAAGATTCTATCAAGAATTTTAATGATCCCGTTCCTCAAGATGCAACCCTGTTGCAACGGTAACGTCCCCTCATGAAATATTGCCCTGTAACCAGAAGGGCTTATAAGGGACACGCCTCTTCAGAATAAAAAAGGAAGAAACATAAATCTATTGTGAACCCCCTATTATTCCTGATAGAAGTGAATCTATTTCTGGTAAGATGAATGTAGCGTTCCAGCAGCACCCTGTCCAATTTTACCTGACTTTTTTCATAAGGAATAAACACGTATCATGAGGTTTGAACGCATCCCTGGTTTCAGCACGCGTGCGATTCATGCGGGAGCTACACCGGCATCCCTGAATAAAACGGTAGATCATCAGGCCGCATCCCTTGTATCTGTTGAAAATGTCCATACGCTTTACATGATGAGACAATACATACCGGAAAATCCTGAAACAGAAGGACATCCTGTTTGCGTAGCTCTGGAAGAGCGGGTTGCCGCACTGGAAGGGGGAACAGCTGCTGTCGCCGTTTCCTCAATCAATACAGCACAATTTCTTGTTTTTTATGCACTTATGGAACCTGGGGATGAATTCGTGACAGCACGACAGCCCTCCGGTTCCCTGATCAGTCGATTCTGCGAAGTTCCGGGGAAGTGTGGATGGAAGGTCAAATGGGCTGAAATTGATGATATTTCTACCTTTGAAAACGCAATCACACCCAGAACAAAGGCGATCTTTGTCGAAACAATCGCAAACTCAGGCGGGAAAATCACTGATATTCAGGCTATCTCAAAAGTTGCGCACCGAGCCAGGGTTCCATTGATCGTTGACAATAGCCTGGCATCTCCATACCTATGTCGGCCAATTGAACACGGCGCAGACATCGTTTTGCATAATATTAGTCATTTTCTCAGCAATCATGGCAACATAACAGGAGGTATCATCGTTGAAGCAGGCTCATTCAACTGGTTACAGGGAAAAAAATACCCCACTTTTTGCAAGCCCTGCCCCTTCTATAACGGAAAGGTTTTGGCCGAGGAATTCGGGAATTTTGCATTTGCCACAGCCTGCCGCGCATTAAGCCTCAACAATTTCGAAGCCGCTTTACCACCTTTCAAAGCCTTAATGGTCCTTGATAGCATTGAAACACTTCCTTTGCGCATGCAACGCCATTGTGATAATGCCCGGTCAGTTGCAGAATTTCTCAACGACCACCCTGACGTCGCATGGATCAATTATGCCGGCCTTCAAGGACACCGTTATTACAAGCAGGCACTCAAATATTGTCCGGATGGTATCGGTGCAACCTTCACCTTCGGCTTGAATGGTACAAGCGATAATGTGGACAAGTTTATCTCAAGAGTCGAACTCTTGGGCATGAGAAATGACGCAGGGGGGACCCGCAGTGCACTTATTCGTCCCATGTCCATCATGCCTGCTGGTGAAACTACACAAAATACACATGTCACAGAAGGTACGATACGTTTGTTCGTAGGACTTGAAGATAAAGCCGATATCATTGCCGATCTTGATCAAGCTCTCTCACCAACACCAAAGCAGGATATATAGTTCTCTACTCCCTTCCTTACGTCTTGCGCCACAGCATGTCTCTTTGAGATCTCAGGCTTTTTTTATGCCTCCCCAGACTTTTCCTCGCTCTTCGGCCTTTTATGCGGAGATTTTTGCGTAGGAAAAGCAGAAAAACATGAGAAATGAGACAGAGAAGCAGCAAAAACAACAAGAGCAAAGATCTGGTGCAAAAGAGCAATAAGAAGCGATACACCTGAAAGGAGTGTCCATACGCCTAAACCCAGTTGAACGGAAACAAGAAAAAAAAGAAGCGTGGCGCTCTTTTTCTCAGCCGCTGGGGCATAAAATGCGAACCAAACTGCCAATAACCAGATTAAATAAGCCAAAATACGATGATCAAATTGTACTGTAAGCGCGTTTTCGAATAGGTTAAGGTACCAGGGTTGCATCACAAACAGACCGCCCGGGATGAAAGACTCGTCCATCAATGGCCAGCTTGTATACCCCATACCTGCATCCAATCCGGCAACAAGTGCACCTAAGAAACACTGAAAAAAAAGCAATCCCGCCAGTATGCCGGCAACAAAATGCATAGAGCCATCAAAAGACCGGGAACCTTTCCAACCGCTCACACCCATCCAAGTCCACCATAACAGACCAAAAATAGTGAATGCCATACAAAGATGTAGCGCAAGACGGTACTGGCTCACATCTACACGAACGGATAAGCCGCTCTTCACCATATACCAGCCAATACCCCCCTGAACCGCAATCAGGGTAAATATAGCGAGTAATCGCAAAACCAGCCAATGCGAGAGATGTCCCCTCACCCAGAAAAAAATAAACGGAAAAATAAAGACGAAAGCCAGAAAACGGGCTAAAAAGCGATGCCCCCACTCCCACCAGTAAATAAATCTGAATTCACTCAGACTCATGTCCTGATTTACAGACTGATATTCAGGTATTTTCTGATAGGCTGCAAACGCTTCACGCCAGGCACTCTCACCCAAAGGAGGGATCAGGCCGGATAATAATTGCCACTCAGTAATAGACAAACCAGAATCAGTCAATCGTGTCGCTCCCCCGACAGCGATCATAATAATGATCAGAAATAACAAACAAATCAGCCATACACGGACAGCAAAACAAACAGAAAAAGATGGAAACTTCACAGCTTCATCAACCCCACCGTAAACTGCAAGAGACATGATAGACACCAAATCTCGATACAAAAAAGCACTTCCGGACCCGCAGGAAAATTTGCAATTATCCACGGGACAAATTGTATTATTTCAAAATTAACATAAAAACTGTCTGGAGACGTAGACTTCTTTGCATAACCCGTCAATGATACAAAAAGGAAGACACTGAAAGAAAGATCACCTGTTCATGACGGTACGTATCAGAAAATTTTTTGGCATGCTGCTTCTGTTAAGCCTCATTATTATTTATGCAATCGGAATCACATCGCTCGCGACGGATGTGCTTGGCGGTATGCCCAAACTGATTCAGCCTGCTTTTTATCTCTTAGCCGGGCTTGCTTGGGTTATCCCAGCAATCATTTTGCTTCGCTGGATGCAGACACCGCCCTGCAAGCATTCCGGCCCGACGGATTCTCACTGACATTTAGTTTTATCTTACGCATCTACGTATCACGGAGCCAATCTGGAAAATTCTCATAATACAGGAAGACCCATAAACCCAATGGGCAAAAACACCTTATCAGGGGCAAAAACTTATTTAATCAGGAAACAATCGCTGTATCAAGTCAATTTGATCCGGTAAAAACATAATTCATTCTCCCGAATTCCTTTTTCTACAAAGGGATACACGCCCCCTGCTAGAAGGCGGAATACTGGTTCCGGAAGCTAAGCTGAGAAAAAATCACGTTGCAGCTGTGCCGGATTACACTCCTACGTTCACCACAGGTGGGATATCCTAACTTTCCTTTCCCAAAAAGCCCCCGACAGGCCTGAAGGGAAGATCGTCTTCCCCTGCAGCTTCCTCTGCTTAACCCCGATCAAAAAACAGGGAAGATGAAACAAAACGCATACAGAAAAAAAGCAAAATCCGTGACAAAAAGACGAAGAGGCCGCTACCTTCCTCATTGATGGTCGGAGCGGCGGGATTCGAACCCACGACCCCTTGTCCCCCAGACAAGTGCGCTACCGGGCTGCGCTACGCTCCGTCCTTCCTTCTGACTTTTATTTGCAAAATTCAGGATAAAAATCAATGAGGAAAACTATAAAAACAGACAACCAAATACACAAGATCCCCTTCGCCCAAGGCTAAATAGTAGAAAAATATGGAACATAACACCTAACTCCAGTTATAAAATTAACCCTGATCAAGAAATGCACGGGTCTCTTGCAAGGAAATCAAAACTTGCCTGAGATCAGTGAGCAAGGCATCCGGCAGGCGACTCTCCCTAGAGGAAACAGTCTCTTTTGCACCAATGTTACTCCCTGCACAAGGAAGAAAAACGGACACAGGTCCAGTATCTTCTCCAGAACAGATATCTTCGCAGGCCTGTTTAACTTCCTCAATGGAAGAGGGGACCACAAGCTCGCTTTCCTCAACTTCACGATCGCAATCATCTCCCTCTTTCCAGCACCCCACAACATATGACAACCCCCGCTCCTTGAGTATTTTCTGGACACCTTTTATCGTATAACCTTCAGAGTGAAGCAAAAAATGGATGCCACGCAGCAGCTCAATCTCATCGGGACGGTAATAACGACGTCCACCGCCACGTTTCATTGGTTTTATCGCTGTAAACTTACCTTCCCAGAATCGCAAGACATGCTGCGGTACGCCAAGATCTCCAGAGACCTCGGATATTGTCCGGAACGCCTCCGGTGCCTTAGCCTTCAAAAGGTGATCCTGACTCATCCCTGTCACGATCCGAAGCCGCTATCCCTCTCGAAATAACAGAATTCACACGCTTCCTGAGCATATTACTCGGCTTGAAAACAAGAACCCGGCGGGGCGTGATCGTAACTTCTTCACCAGTCTTGGGGTTTCTCCCCACGCGTGCTCTCTTCTTACGCACAACGAAGGATCCGAAGAGAGAAAGTTTGACTGTCTCACCTTCCTCCAAACGGGAAATCACTTTTTCAAGAAACTGCTCAACAAGCGAAGCAGATTCTTTCCTGGAAAGACCAACTTCCTTGTAAACAGCATGACTCAAACTGGCCCTCGTAACCGATTTTTCGCCCATTAATGAACGCCTTCTCAAACTCTCTCTCAAAAGATCTGACGCTAAAGCATCAGAATAAATCAGTCAACTTTCTAAAAAAAATTCTGTTTTTTAAATGAAGGAACAAAGGGCAACAATTACCAGCGAAGCAGGGCTGCTCCCCATGTAAAACCGGCACCCATCGCTTCCATAAGAATGAGGTCTCCGGATTTAAATTTTCCCTCATCACGCGCGACACACAATGCAAGCGGAATGGAAGCCGCAGACGTATTAGCATGCTGCGAAAGCGTCATGATGACTTTCTCACGAGAAAGGGACAGCTTGCGTATCATTGCATCAATAATACGGTAATTCGCCTGATGTGGTACAAACCAATCAATTTCTTCAATAGTAAATCCACTTTCGTGGAGAGTTTCCTCAACAATGTCCGAAAGCAAGATCACAGCGTGTTTGAATACATCCCCTCCCTGCATGCAGACATGCCCAACCGTCTGTGTCGTTGATGGTCCACCGTTAACATAAAGCTTATCCCTGTAGCGGCCATCTGCACGCAATTTGGTAGCTAATAAACCCGGATCGTTCCTTGTACCCGGCAACTCAACAGCCTCGAGGACAAATGCACCTCCTCCATCTCCAAACAAGACACACGTCGAACGATCCTGCCAATCAAGCAGACGTGAAAAGGTTTCAGCCCCGATGACTAAAGCGCAATGAAAAGAACCAGAACGCAGATGGGCATCTGCTGTTGCCAAAGCGTAAATAAACCCCGAGCAAACTGCCTGAATATCAAAAGCTGCCCCTTGTCTAATCCCAAGGTTGGCCTGCACTTCAACAGCTGTAGATGGAAATGTATGGTTTGGCGTAGTCGTTGCCAGTATAACCAAATCAATCCAGGAGGCGTCCACACCTGCATCAGAAAGCGCACGACGCGCAGCGATGGTTGCAATATCAGCGGTAGTTTCACCCTCTGCCGCAATACAACGCTCCCGGATACCGGTACGCTGTCTGATCCAGGCATCACTTGTATCAACAGATTTTGACAACTCCTCGTTGGCCACAACACGCAACGGAAGATAAGAACCGCATCCCCTGAATAATGACCGTATAATCATCACGAAGTAACAACAAGACCCGGCTGACCGGAAGATGACTTTCCATGGTAGCAGGCAAGATCACTCTCTATTTTAGCAAGAAGACCATTACGGACCATATCATGCCCTAGACGCACCGCACTGGCAAACGCCCTTGCATCTGCACCTCCATGACTCTTAATGACAATACCATTCAAACCCAGAAGGATGCCCCCGTTCATACTGCCAGTGTCCGTAAGACCCCTTAGCTCTCTGAAAACCGGATAGAACAAGATATCCGCCCAACGGAGCCACAAAGGCTGCTTTTTCCATATGTTTTTCAGTTGAGTGCGAACGAAACGGGCAACACCTTCAGCAGTCTTGAGCGCAATATTTCCTGAAAAACCCTCCGTTACAATAACATCAACATATCCCATGCACAAATCACTGCCCTCAATGAAGCCCGCATATGTTATCGGCAATTCTGAATTCTTTAAAAGCTGGTGCGCTTTCCGGATCTCATCAAGACCTTTAGCCTCCTCAACGCCAATGTTAAGCAAGGCCAGACGGGGCTGTTCAACACCCAGAAGAGCACGCGCCATCGCTTCCCCCATAAGCGCAAATTCAACCAATTGCTCCGCAGTTGCCCCAATGGTCGCACCGGCATCAAGCAGAATGCTCTTTTCACCCAAAATGTTCGGCAAAGTTACAGCTATAGCGGGACGATTGATAGTGGACATCGTTTTCAGGCAAAAAAGAGCCATCGCCATCAATGCCCCTGTATTGCCGGCAGAAACCGTAGCATGAGCCTCTCCCTTACGAACGGCATCAAGCGCCAGCCACATACTTGAACGCCAGCGACCACGACGCAGTGCCTGGCTCGGCTTGTCCTCCATGCCAATCATCACATCCGTATGAATCAGACGGCTGGAACGCGCAAGCTCGGGACAGGGTTCCAGAAGCGGTTTGATTTGCGTCTGATCCCCACAAAAAATAAAGCGCAAAGAAGGGTTTTCCTGCAAAGCCAGCATGGCCCCGGAAATAACAATATCTGGAGCATGGTCACCGCCCATTGCATCCAATGCTATCACGACATTCTCTGACATAGCTACCGTTACAGACGGTATAAACGCCTGCCCTGCCGATGATGGGGACAAAAAAACCTTGCCATCCTCTTGCACGTTCTCTCCAAACAGCAAAAATCCGGTCCGAAAAGATTTGCTCCGAAAAAAAAACCACGAAAAAAAACCCACAAAGAGAAAACCTAAAGTACACGAAACAAAAATGCGCTTGATACGGATAAAGAGAAAAACAGGAAGCAGACGCTCACACACTCCCCTTCCGGATTCAAACACCAAAGACTCAAGAACGATCAGAGACTAAAGATAGCAATCTACAATTTTTAATCGGCTGACAAATTTTTTATTTCCCATATCGCTCAGAGGAGTTTCATTTATTATTTCACTTCGTCCTCGTCTATTCAACGAATTTTTAACTTCATCCTGGCCTTGGAATAGAAAAAGCACTGAAATTACGTAATAAAAAGCATGTATAAATGACGCGAAAACAGCCCTGGAGGCAGGAAAATCCTTCTTGAAATAAAAAGCTCCAATTTCTTCTATCTGTCTCACGTTAGCTTGTCTCCGTACACAATGTTTGCCCCCTACAAACACACTTTCTCTGGAAAATGAAGCCGTAGAGACCGTCTCACTGCACAGCAGGAATAACAAGGGAAAAACAGAAACTCCTTAACTTAATTATAAAGATAAATATCCCTCTGTAGCCTGTCCGGAATTATATAATTTTCCTTTCCCGTTCAAGGATACTGCCCTACGGAAAGAAAAAACATTACACAAATCAAGGAGAATCAAGATCCATTTTCGAATCACGTTCTCCTGAAACAGTGCCTCCCACAGGGACGGAAGCCATGATAGCAGAAAGGGGAAATCGCCTACGAAAATCAAGACTGAATAAGTCGGAATCCTTCTCATTAAAGCAAACGGTGCAACATACGAAAGAAATGGCATCCATATGTTGCAAATGCCAAAAAAACAGCTTAGACTTTTCGGATTGTTCAGTGCTCGATTCTGGGACACAGTATCCGGAGAAGTTTTTTTATCCGGAGGAGTTTTTTTGTGCAAAGTTTCAAATTATCTGGAGAAAAGTCAGGGTAAGTATGTTTAAAATGGTTCGGGTTCAAGGTGATTTCATTAAAATAGCCTGTAAAATCTTCAGATTTAAGAAATATTCATGGTTAATCAGTGAGGTTTAATATGCTATTCCTTGGCCGTAGAGTTTTCTTGGCTACCGCCCTTTTTTCTCTGTTTATTTTCTTACCGGCCTGTCTGGTACGTAACAATGTAACGCGCCACGGCTATATCATCTCATCTGAGGCACTTGCACAATTGCAGGTTGGTTCAAGCAGGAAAAAAATTGATCTCGTGATGGGGACGCCCTCCGTTAAAGTTGGAAACCATACCTATTATTATATTTCAGAACTGAGAGAAGACAGAATCTTTTTGGGACCAAAGATCCTGAAACGTCAGATTCTCGCGGTGTATTTCAACGATAATGACCGCGTCGGACGAGTGGCTAATTACGCCTTACAGGATGAATTTGTCGTTGACTTCATAAGTAAACGTACGGTTGAGGAAGGCGAAGAATTCAATTTCGTGCGTGATGTCCTTTACGGAGCAATTTTAGTTCCCAAAATATAGCTTGAGTAGTTTTAGTAATGGAAAGAAACTGAGAATAAATCATCCTCTAACTCAAGAAAAACAATAAATCGCGCGCTAAAGATCTGTTAGAAAATGGTTAGTGGGGGCACGGCTCAAATCTCTTCTCGAAGGAAGATTTTTGTTCCTCTTTTCTCTTTTTCTTTTACAAGGAAGTAAAGAATTATTCGTTGCTCATATCATATGCTCATCGCAAACCTGAAAAGTTCAACTGGCACAAGCATACGGGACCCTTTCGATATTTACAAACCCTTCAAACCTTTCCCTCGTTCACGATAATCATCTCACTTAACAGAAAATCGAACCCGATTCGGCACATAAAGAACATCAGCTTCTGGAAAATGACTACATCTCTAAGGATGAAAAACAGGATTATCACAAGAAAACCTGAAATAAGACGAGTTCGCCGATAGAAAAAAAACAAGCGAGAGCAAATTGAGCAGAATAAAAAACCTCAGCAAGCGAGTTCCAATGGACGATGTATGCGTGCAATCGTATCGAGCACGCCATTAACTACACCAACTTCTCCACTATTAAAAAAATCGCGCGCCAATTCCACATATTCATCAAGAATCACACGAAAAGGAATATCCGATCGCTGACATAATTCATAAGTCCCTGCCCGCAAAATCGCGCGCAAAATTGAATCAATGCGCGTCAATCTCCATCCTTCCGCAAGATAACGGTCAATAACCGGGTCAAGGTACTGCTGCTCATGAATAACACCTCGCAGTACAGATTCAAAAAAACAGTATCATACACTCCCGTTTGAGTATCGCTCTCTTCATCAGACCAATGATGAGGACCAAAATCGGCAATCACCTCATTGATCGGTGTGCCTGCAATATCCATCTGATAAAGAGCCTGAACGATATACAAGCGTGATAAAGATCGCGTATGCAACTTACCAAGATCTTTTGTATTTTCGCGCATCCTAATCCTAATTCCTCAGTTGACGATAAAGCTCGGCCATATCCAACGCAGTCTGTGCCGCAAAACCGCCCTTGTTCTTACCGTTAACACGTGCGCGCATATAAGCCTGATTGGCGTTCTCAACAGTCAAAATTCCGTTCCCAAGCGCCAGTTTTCTGGAAACAGCAAGATTCATAACAGCGCGGGCAGACTCACAGGCAACAATATCATAATGTGATGTTTCTCCACGAATAACACAACCAAGCATGACATAGGCATCATAATTTGCATTTTCCGAAGCCATAGCCAGTGCGATGGGAATCTCCAGCGCACCCGGTACGGCAATGCGATCGAAACAGGCACTGGATCGCTGTATAACCCTGATAGCTCCTTTGCACAATTCATCTGCAATATCATTATAAAAACGTGCTTCAATGAGAAGAACACGTAAACTCTTCCTGTTCATTCTCCTTTAAATCCCTTCAAATCATCTATCCCTTGATTATACACCCAGGAAAACTTCCTTAACATTGAGGCGGACAATGATCCTGGTTATCAGAAAAGTAGCTATCCAGACCTTATAGCTTCCTTATTGAATCTGTATAAGAAAATGACTCCACAGAGATTTTACAGCAACCTTATTGAAAAATAATAAGCACACCATAACGCGCTGTACATCTTTAGGCTTCCGGAAGGGGTAACCCCATCAGCCTTCATCAAGACTTCATCCGAAGTGAATGAAAAAATAAACCTCCTGACCTACTTCAAAAAAGTGCCAATATCCACGCTGTCCAAGAATTCATGGATTCAGATTTTAAATACCCCCAGCGCGGGTCGCAATCAATTGCTATATACTCCTATCGCCGCCCTGCAGGCGCCGGTAGGAAATCAGATCGGCTATATTCCCTATTTTCATACCGTGATGCCGTGAAAATGCGATCAGATCCGACAGCCTTGCCATACTTCCGTCCTCATTCATGATTTCACAAATCACGGCAGCAGGCGTCAAATGAGCTAGAAATGAAATATCTACAGCAGCTTCTGTATGACCGGCACGCACAAGAACTCCCCCATCACGCGCAACAATCGGGAATACATGACCGGGAACCATGATATCACCCGGCCCCTTGGACGGATCGATCGCTACTGCTACGGTGTGCGCACGATCATAAGCAGAAATTCCGGTGGAAATTCCATGGCGCGCTTCAATTGAATCCGTAAATGCCGTTGTATGGTTTCCTGAGCGATTTCTCTGAGAGACGGGATATAGATCAAGCTCCGCGGCACGCTGTGCCGAGAAGGCCAGACAAATCAGACCGCGCCCATATTTACACATGAAATTAATAGCTTTTGGAGTAGCCATCTGTGCAGGAATGACTAAATCGCCTTCATTTTCACGATCCTCAGCGTCAACAAGAACAAACATACGCCCTTCACGAGCTTCCTCAATGAGGTCCAAAACAGACGAGAAGGGGGGGCCCGATTCACTCTCTTCTTTCCCAGCACTCTCTGAGGTATCTTTTCTTCCTGTTTCACATTTCATTGCCGGAAACCAATCAATCTTGCCACATAGCGCGCAAAGGGATCCACTTCAATATTTACCCTCTGACCAGTATAACAATCGCTCCAAACAGTCACTTTCATCGTGTGCTCGATCAGATTGACACCGAAAGACTTTTCATCAACTTCATTAACTGTCAGGGAAACACCGCCAAGTGCTATGGAACCTTTAACGGCCAAAAAAGGAAGCAATGCCAAAGGAGGGCATAGCGTAAACCGCCAGGACAGACCATCACGCCACCGCTCTACAATATCTGCGATCCCATCTACATGCCCCGTAACCAAATGCCCACCAAGTTCATCTCCTGAACGAAGCGCCCGTTCCAAATTAATCTTTCGCCCGACGCTCCATGCACCCAGCGTGGTCAATGAAAGTGATTCATTGGAAACATCCACTTCAAACTCGCACCCTGGATCCCTTGCTCTGAAAGCCACAACCGTAAGACAGACACCATCGCAGCTTACCGAACATCCGAGAGAGAAACTTTCCGCTGCATAAGCAGAGCGGATACGAAAATAACGCCCTCCCCCTGACTGGACTTCAACAGCTTCAACAACACCAATATCAGTGACAATACCGGTAAACATAAGAGGCAAACCCGTTGACTGTAGCATAAAGATGCATCTTGAACCAAAGAAGATACTCTAACAGCAGCCTTTCCACCACCCTAATGAATAAGTTGAGAATCAGAAAAATGAAAAGAGCTCCACCACAACAAGCCCATCCTGTCACGAGCAAATTAGGAAAGCATCCTGCTGATGTGGCACGTTTCCTCGCAAATTCTGAAATGGCTTCACCTCCTCAACAGAAATCAGGAGCACAAGCCATACACTCTACTTCTTTTTTGTGGCACATACTGAATCTGAAACGAACACCTCCCTATAATCCGGAAAAATGCAACCCTTTCCTAATCAGCGCCCATCTTTTGATTGATAGATCATTTTAAACACCACATCGATCTAAATAGAGTGCTCAAATCCTTTTGACATACCTTCGTAGTGTATCTTGTCCCAAGGCACGCGTCTCAGAAAGACTATAGCTCCGGTTCTGCGCCACAAGCTCCGGGCCAGCCACAGTAAAAGCAGGTAGCCCGCCGCAATCAATTGCAATATTACCCTCAATCAAAATGATTTCATCTGCCTTTTCGGAGGTAAGAAAGGAGTGGGCCAAAGAGGCCCCTCCTTCTACTAATAACCGAGTAATCCCTTCATTAGCCAGTAAACGCAGAACTGAATCAAGATCAAGTTTTCTCTGTTCTGTCTGTTTCGCCATGAGAACCCTGACTCCCTTTTCAGTAAAGGGCAATGTCCGCTCAGAAGAGAAACACTGTCCCGTGACAATCCAGCTGGGTGTCTTCCCGGCGGTCTGAAACAACCGAGAGGACAAGCCCGCGTTCAAATCTCTATCCAGAACAATACGCACAGGCGATCGTCCCTCAGTACCGGGGATTCGGCAAGTCAGTTCAGGATCATCGGAAGATAGTGTTCCGGCACCAACCATAATTGCATCAGCTTTTGCTCTCATGTGATGCACATAGCTATCTGCAATGCCTGCCGTGATACGTAATGGATGATTGCCTGCCCGAGCAATTGAACCATTACGACAATGAGCCAGTTTAAGCTGTACAAAGGGCCGTTTTTCTAAAACACGTCGAAGATGACCTATATTCAGCCTATGTGCCGCAGCTTCAAGGACGCCCTGCTCAAGCGTAATTCCGGCGGCAAGAAGACAAGCATGTCCCTTCCCATTGACCCTCGGATCAGGATCAGACATTGCACTGACAACCCGTCCTATCCCAGCAGAAATAATTCTGTCGACACAGGGTGGCGTACGACCATAATGCGCACAAGGCTCCAACGTAACGTAAAGGGTTGCCCCCCTCGCTGATTCTCCGGCCTCTCCCAGTGCGACACTCTCAGCATGGAGACAACCGCCGGGCTGTGTCCAGCCCCGTCCCAAAATGCGTGGAGGAACTGTAGCCATATCCACAATCATGCAGCCGACTGATGGGTTCGGCCAGACACACCCCAAGCCATGTTTTGCAAGGCACAATGCTTCCGCCATGTAGTGTTCATCTTCTGATGCACTCACAACGCTGCTGTTTACTATCAGTTCACGCACCAATATCTACCATTTGATGTCAAAATTCTCGGAAAATCATTCCCGATATCTCCGGAGAACAGCACTAACAGCTGTGAAAAAACAGACAACAGGAAAAAGCAGGTAAATGCTCTCACTCCTAGACATAATGTAAGCGTACAGACTCGCGACTCAGACATTCACTCCTCTGCCCCGGTAACTTTATTATCCTTGTCTTTTCACGACTTATCCCTGAGCATTTGTCCTTATGCAGAATCGTTTCTCCTCACCGGGATACAAAAAACTGAGAAAAACATACGGAAATAAGGGACAGCTGAAACGCTTCCAGTCAACAAGGCCCTCTCCTTTTGTTAATAGATCGGAAACGCTTTAACCAGATCCAGCACACGCGCACGCACAGATACTGTACATTCTCGGGAGCCTTCATCTCCATTGATAACAAGATCTTCAAGTACCTCAACGATCAATGTGCCAATCAGAGACACCTCATCCCGACCGAAACCACGCGTTGTTACAGCCGATGTCCCGAGACGAATTCCGGACGTTATCGCCGGGCTTTCCGTATCAAAAGGAATACTGTTTTTGTTGCATGTAATGCACACACGACCAAGAGCACGTTCTGCATCTTTCCCCTTCAAACCTCTGGGACGCAAATCAACGAGCAGAAGATGAGTATCAGTCCCGCCTGAAACAATCTGAAAACCAGCATCAGAAATGGTTTTGGAGAGAATTTTCGCATTGTCACAAATCGCCTGTGCATAAATCTTGAAAGACGGGTGCAGTGCCTCTCCAAAAGCAACAGCCTTCGCGGCAATAACATGCATAAGCGGCCCCCCCTGAATACCAGGAAAGAGCGCTGAAGATACCTTTTTTGCGATTTCAGGATCATTTGTCAAAACCATTCCGCCTCGCGGACCGCGTAATGTCTTGTGGGTGGTCGAGGTCACAACATGCGCATGAGGAAAGGGATCAGGGTGAACCCCACCAGCAACCAACCCAGCAAAATGGGCCATATCAACAAGCAAATAAGCCTCGACAGAGTCAGAAATCTTCCGAATCCGGGAAAAATCAATAAATCGAGGATAAGCTGAACCGCCAGCAATGATCAAACGCGGCCGATGCTCTTTCGCAAGCCGCTCCAGCGCTTCGTAATCTATCAGACAATCTTCACGCCTCACATGATAAGGAACGGCATTGAACCACTTTCCTGACTGGTTCACCTTTGATCCATGCGTCAGATGCCCGCCATCAGCTAAACCAAGACCCATTATTGTATCACCAGGCTGGAGAAGGGCCATCATAACTGCCTGATTAGCCTGAGAGCCTGAATGAGGCTGAATATTGACAAACTGGCAACCAAAAAGCTTTATGGCACGCTCTATAGCCAGTTCTTCAGCAATATCCACAAACTGACAACCGCCATAATAACGCCGATTAGGGTAGCCCTCAGCATATTTATTCGTCAGAACACTCCCCTGTGCCTCAAGAACGGCACGTGAAATAATATTCTCGGACGCAATCAACTCAACTCCTTCACGCTGACGCGCTATCTCCTGTGCTATCACATTAGCGATCAGCGGATCGGTCTGGGCCAAAGTTGCTGTAAAAAAAGGAGAGCTCTCCCTGCATTCCCGACCCTGATCTGAAGACATTTTTGTTCCTTTCTCACTCTTTATAGCGACTTACACCTCCCCCGGGCACACCAAACCCGGAAGCGCTGTTCAAAACAGCCCCACGCCACACAGGGAAGACGCTTACCTTGCGGACATTTTATTAAAAGAAAAACTCTAATGAAAGCCCTCCTCTCAATGAAAGCATAGGCTTTCACTTTGCAGATTTGCTACAAACAGGGAAAAGAAAAGGCCTCTTCTACACTGCTCATTTCTTCTCTTTTCTGGGAAGAACCATTTTCAATTTTTTCAGGGCTAGGCTTTCAAGCGCATCACGCGGCGCTATGGCGGGGCCAGTGATGGAAACTTCAATGCCTGTCCCCGCATCAATTGCACTACATTTGACTGATCCACCACACCTTATGTGCTCAAAATAAATCTGCCCCTCCGCCTCACCTATGGTCACAGGGCAGCTCCCGGGATCCCGTTAGTTTCATGGAACACGCCTCAGGCCCATTTCACTCCATAATTCATCAAGTGCATTGGACAGGATATATATCTGTTCCTCCGTGTGCAGTGCGCCCGGTGTAAGACGGATACGCTCCATACCGTGGGGGACAGTAGGGTAATTAATTGGCTGGACATAGATATCAAACCTTTCAAGCAACATATCAGTTAGCGCCTTGCACGCCCTAGAATCACCTAACATAACCGGAACAATATGTCCCTCATTCAGGACAACAGGAAGTGCCCGTTCCTGTAGCGCCTTTTTCAAAGTTCGGGCACAGTTCTGATGCCGTTCACGCAATTCCGGATGCACACGTAGATAACTAATACTCGCCAAAGCCCCGCAAACAATGGAGGGAGGCAATGATGAAGTAAAAATAAATCCGGGAGCAAAAGAGCGAATCGCATCAATACAAGCGCTTGACCCGGTAATATAACCACCTGCTAGACCAATGCCCTTGGCCAAAGTTCCTTGAATCACATCAATCTGGTCAAGAACGCCTGCCTGTTCTGCAAGACCCGCGCCATGGATCCCATATAACCCCACTGCATGGACCTCATCCAGATAAGTCATCGCTCCGTAACGCCGCGCAAGCTCACAAATTTCAGTAACAGGCGAAAAATCCCCATCCATTGAATAAACGGACTCAAAGGCAATCAGCTTTGGCATATCAGACGGCAAAGCTGAAAGAAGATCCTGCAAATGATTCAGGTCATTGTGACGCCAGATACGCTTGTCGCAAAGACCATGGCGAATCCCTTCAATCATGGAGGCATGATTCATTTCATCAGATATAATTACAAGTCCAGGGATAAGTCTGGACAGGGTGCTCAATGCTGCTTCGTTGGCATTGTAGCCAGATGTGAACAGTAACCCCGCCTCCTTATGATGGAGGGAAGCAAGCGCGGCCTCCAATTCAATGTGGTAAGGCGTTGTTCCGGATATATTGCGCGTACCCCCAGAGCCTCCACCTGAAGCATCGATTGCTTCATGCATAGCCGCAAGCACAATCGGATTTTGTCCCTGCCCGAGATAATCATTGGAACACCAGACAACCACCTCTCGTTCATTGCCATTTCTGCAACGGAAAACCGCACACGGAAAGCGCCCGGGCAAGCGCCGCAAATCAGCAAATTCACGATAACGCCCTTCTGAACGGACAGAATCAAGGGCTTTTGTGAACAGAGCCTCATATTCCATAAAAAAATCCTCTGAAAAAAACAAAACCTTAAAAATTCAGGGCTCATGCCCATAAGTCGACAGAAATGCCTCCTGCCAGATGCAACAGAAAAGGTATTGTAATGCACCCCTTCACAGGAGAGCTGAATTATACGGGGACAAGCGTCCTTATCAACTGGAAAATTACCTTGGGATCAGAAAGAAATTTTTCCCGAAGGGCATTTACTTCCGACAGCCCAGAAACGGAAAAAGACAGATTTTTCTCCTAATCTTCAGAAACAGGCGATAAATCTTTCCGTATTTTGCCTGCAGAAACCGGATTGATAACCGGAAAAGAGAAACGCTGATCACAAACGATACAGGATCTGGTCAGTCCAGAAGCGTTCCAGACGCGATAATGTGGAATTGATAAAAGCAAGGTCTTCTGCCTTCACACCACCAGGATGCTCAATGGTTTCAAGCTGACGATCGTAGAGAGAAACCAGAAGATGACGTAATTTCTTTCCTTTTTCAGTCAATTTTACCTGCACTAACCGGCGGTCAAGTGTTGATCTCTGGTGACTGATATAATCCATATCAACAAGCTTCTTGAGATTATAGGAAACATTTGAGCCAAGATAACATCCTCGGCTACGCAATTCACCGGCAGTCAATTCTGAATCTCCTATATTATAAAGGAGTAATCCTTGAACTCCGTTCAGCTCTGTAATACCATTACGATCAAATTCGTCTTTGATCACATCCAACAGACGGCGGTGCAAAATTTCAATCATTAACAAGACATTCATGTAAAAAAACTTGATGTCTTCTTTCTCTGAATGGCAGTGATGAACAGAAACATGAGGTTCTGCATCCATACTCATCTCCTCAATAAAATGGAACAATATAGCAGACCTTAAACAGCTCACAAATATAGCTCTATAAATATAAAATATCATTACAATGAATATGAGTATAAGTATTAAATACAATTCTTGTTTTTATGAATCCACTAATATTATAAGGAAATATCCCTACAATTAAAAAATAAAATAATGAGCGAATATCATTTAATAAAAAATTATTATTATTTAATATAAATATAATATATTTAATTAATGACAAAATGCTATTTATACAAACAAGTAAATATAAAGTTAGAATATATTAAGAATTTAATTTCTGTCACATAATTGAAAAAAGAACGGGTATATTTCATTTTCTCAATTTCAGTATAAACTCATCTCTCTGAAGAAGAGTCAAAAGGAAAAAATCACTGTTCTTTTATCTTTTTACAAATATTGATCTGACAGATAATGGCAAGAAACAAAAAGCGTATTCACTTTCAAGCTTTTTACCAGATTCAAAAATTTTTACTGGTTATTTGATCTAAAAACAGAAAATTTGTAAAAATCTTACTCTCAGATTTTATACAACAGCGTATTTCTTTTTTCTGAAGAACAGATAGAATCGCACAAATAAATCTTGACAGTTTCTTATTTTCCAATCTATTTGGTTATTGTGCTGGGAGTTAAAAAGAGGCAATTGAACCGCTTTCAGTCTTGCCTTTTTTTCTTTTTTTTTCTGAGTTCAGAAAGAGATTTTTGTGTTTAAATTTTTTCTAAATTACCGGGATTATAGACCTTTTTGCACTTTGTCCTTTTTGCAATTTGTCTTTGCAATAAGGAAATTAAGAAATGGAACACATTTGGGAGATAAAAAGAATGTTTTTTAGACATGAAGTCTTTTTTAGACATGAAGTCATGGTTAACTTTAAAAAATCTCAGAATCGGAATCAAATTAAAGAAAAGGAGAACACTGCTTCAGCAGTCACTTCTTCTAAGGCTTCCGCTCAATTATCTCTTCGCGGACGTTTTCTTTTAGCATGCGGTGCTACCTCTTTTATAGCCATGAGTATGTTTTCGCCATTTTCGTCTCCCGCTCTTGCTGCATTTTCAGGTGAGCAGGAGGAAAAGTTAGGAAAGTTTATAAATGAATTAACAGACGATCAGATCAATTTACTGAGAGAATATGCAAAAAGTTCTGACCTAAATTTAGAATTCGTTAATTCATTGACTGAGGATCAAAGAAATGCTCTGAAGGCATTTGCAGGGCTCAACCCTACTCAAAGAACTGCTCTGAAGGAATTTGCAGGGCTCAACCTTGCTCAAAGAACTGTTCTGAAGGGATTTTCACTTCTGAGCCCTGGTAAAATCGCTAGTCTGAACACACTTTCAGGGCTCAGAAGTGAACAAATCACTAATCTGGGGCTACTTGCAAATTACAATTTTAATCAGAATCAGGTCTCTAATCTGGGCACACTTTCAGCACTCAGCTCTGATCAAGTCGTTAGTCTGAAGACACTTTCAGGTCTCGTTCTCAACCCTGGTCAAATCTCGAATCTGCAAGCACTTTCAGGGCTCAGCTCTGATCAAGTCGTTAGTCTGAAGACACTTTCAGGGCTCAATGTCGACTCTGAGGGTGTCACGAGGCTGAATGCACTTTCAGGGCTCAGCTCTGATCAAGTCGTTAGTCTGGGGCTACTTGCAAATTACAATTTTAATCCGGATCAGGTCTCTAATCTGGGCAAACTTTCAGAACTCAGCTCTGATCAAGTCGCTAGTCTGAACACACTTTCAGGGCTCAGCTCTGATCAAGTCGCTAGTCTGAACACACTTTCATGGCTCGTTCTCGACCCTGGTCAAATCTCGAATCTGCAAGCACTTTCAAATCTCTCTCTCAACCATGGTCAAATCACTAGACTGAAGAAGTTCTCACTACTCAACAATCAGAAGATCTCGAATCTGCAAGCACTTTCAAGTCTCGTTCTCAACCCTGGTCAAATCATTAATCTGGGCACACTTTCAGCACTCAGCACTGATCAAATCACTAACCTGAAGACACTTTCAGGGCTCAATGTCGACTCTGAGGGTGTCACGAGGCTGAATGCACTTTCAGGGCTCAGCTCTGATCAAGTCGTTAGTCTGAAGACACTTTCAGGGCTCAATGTCGACTCTGAGGGTGTCACGAGGCTGAATGCACTTTCAGGGCTCAGCTCTGATC
>JAQRMX010000028.1 GCA_028599125.1 Alphaproteobacteria bacterium
GTTTGCTTAACCTCATCATTCCCTGTCACGTCCCATGGTTCTCTAGCAGCCTTTTCAGCCAGATTGACAATCGCTCGAATGACAGGAGCAAATCCCTGGTGACCGAACATGACGGCTTTCAGCATAACGTCCTCAGATAATTCTTTTGCCTCGGACTCCACCATCAAAACAGCGTCCTCAGTACCGGCTACGACAAGATCAAGTTCACTATCCTTTATATCGGCAACCGTGGGATTGAGGATAAACGACCCATCCTTATAACCAACACGTGCCCCACCAACAGGACCCCTGAAAGGAATACCTGAAATTGTAAGAGCCGCAGATGCCGCCACAATCGCAACAATATCGGGATCATTTTCCATATCATGCGAAAGAACCGTCACGATAACCTGGGTTTCATTGCAAAATCCATTGACAAAAAGAGGACGCAAGGGACGGTCAATCAAACGTGATGTCAATGTCTCTTTTTCTGAAGGACGGCCCTCACGCTTGAAATACCCGCCGGGAATACGGCCTGCTGCATAAACTTTTTCCTGATAATGGACAGAAAGAGGGAGAAAATCCACATCCTGTTTCGGAATTTTTTCAGAAACGACCGCCGCGAGAACACTAGTATCGCCATATTTCACAAAAACAGAAGCTGTCGCTTGACGAGCAATCTTGCCCGTCTCCAAAATGAGCGTGCGGCCAGACCACTCAATCTCTTCACGATGAATTTTAAACATACACAAATGTCCTTACTTGCAATGAGAAACAAAAAAACGAGAAAGATAACAAGAAACTCTTCTCGAAAATATACGATAACCTTGCCTCAGACCAGCACAGAACTCCATATCAGGAGCGTATACTACCCCCACAAAAGCTCAAAACACCATAAAAAACCGAAAAGAGGATACTCTTAACGGCGTAACCCCAACCGCTTAATCAAGATCTGATAACGATCCAGATTGATGCGCTTGAGATAATTCAGAAGAGAACGACGATTACTAACAAGATTCAGCAAACCCCGCCGTGAATGATTATCTTTCTTATTTATTTTAAAATGTTCAGTCAAATTGATAATACGTTCGGTCAAAATGGCAACCTGTACCTCTACAGACCCCGTATCGCTCTCAGTCAGCCTGTAGTCACTGATCAGTTCCTGCTTACGATCAGATAAAATCGACATCAGAAAAACTCCTTCTCTAGTTCAGACCCTGCTCCATGGGAAAAGAAAGCTTAAAGACCCGCAACGGATTCAGGGATCCACATTCCACAGAACCTAAAGCCACCAATATGCCCTCATGGGTCGCATAAACTGTCTGTTTCTCCCCCAGAAGATCATTACCCTGCAAAAAAACAGAGCAACCATTACGCAACCTTACAGCTTCATGACGGCTGACAGAAACAGCCGGCAGGTTGTTCAGTGATGCAACGACCGGTAAAAGCACCTGCGCCCTGTTTAGACTAAACTCATCTGAACTATGGCTCAACTGCTTCAGCTTTTCCAGTGGAATCATAGAGTCTTCGTAAAATGGACCCACTCGAACTCGATGCAGGGCAAACACATGACCTCCGCAATCCAGGGCACGCCCCATATCACGCGCAAGAGAACGCACATAAGTTCCCTTCCCACACTCAATTTCAAATGTAGCATGATCAGCATCATCAAGATACAGAAGATCAAGCCGATGAATATGCACAAAGCGCGATGCACAGACCACTTCTTCGCCTCTACGCGCAAGAGTATAAGCCCGAACTCCATTGATCTTGATGGCAGAAAAAGAGGGGGGAACTTGTGAAATAACACCGGTAAAACGAGGAAAAATAGCACGTATCTCGTCTTCAGACGGCCGCTTGGGCCAACGCATCACAACCTGGCCTTCGGCATCACCAGTGGCCGTTTCCTCGCCCCAGCGTATCTTAAAACGATAAACCTTCACGCCATCCACGACAAAGGAAATCGTCTTGGTTGCTTCTCCCAACGCAACTGGTAAAACTCCTGTCGCCAATGGATCAAGCGTACCTGCATGGCCAACCTTTTGCGCACAAAGAAACCGACGGACAGAAGAGATCGCCTGAACTGAAGTTAAGCCGAATGGCTTGTCAAGAATAACCCAGCCATTTACACAATCACCTTTCTTCCGACGCACCATACCCTTGACCTGATAATCACTAAAAAACAAAGACAGGAGCAGACCCCAATTCTGTTTCCCAAAAAACAGAATTGGACATTTTACAAAGCCATTTCACGGGGACATCTTCCCCAGATCACGCGCAACTTGCGGTGAAGATAACAAGCGTTCAACATATTCGCCTGTATCAAAAGAATCATCAAACCGGAAACGCAAACAGGGCATATGACGCAGCTTAACACGGCGAGAAATCGCTCCCCGCAAAAAAGACGCATGGCGCGCCAAAGACGCAACGACCGTGTCCCTGGATTTTCCACCAAGGGGAATAACATAGCAAATGGCAATCTTCAGATCCGGACTCATGCGCACTTCAGGTATAGTAATAGGTAGCCCGTCTAGATCAGGGTCAATAATTTCGCCCCGGACCAGAATATCCGCAAGCGCGGTACGAATCACCTCCCCGACTCTAAGACAACGATATGAAGGGCGTGATGAAGAGCGGCTCATACGAGTCATAGCCTGAACCTGACATGTGTAAAAAAAACACTCTGATTAGAAATAAAAATGTTAATCAAGGGTGCGTCTCACCTGTTCCACTTGAAAACACTCAATAATATCACCGACCTGAACCTCGTGATAATTTTCAAAAGCCATACCACATTCCTGACCGACTTTCACAATTTTGACCTCATCCTTGAAGCGTTTAAGACTCGATAATTGACCTTCATGGATCACCCTGTCATCACGAATGAGGCGAACGCCAGCGCCACGCTCCACCCGTCCTTCATTAACACGGCAGCCCGCAACCTTGCCCACCTTAGTAATATTGAAAACTTCCATGATCTGTGCATTCCCAAGGAACGTTTCCCGACGCTCAAGAGAAAGCATACCGGACATGACCTGCTTCATGTCATCAAGCACGTCATAAATGACACTATAATACCGAATATCAACGCCCTTGCGCTCCGCCATCTCACGGGGTTGATGACCGGCACGCACATTGAAACCAATAATAAGAGCCCTGGATGCAGCTGCTAGGGAAATATCCGTTTCCTTAATTCCGCCAACACCCGAATGAAGGATACGCGCACTGATCTCTTCATTGCCCATCTTTTCCAATGCCCCATTGATCGCCTCAATAGATCCTCGTGAATCACCTTTCACAATAAGGGGCATATTCTGGCAACCCTCTATCTTCAAGCGGGTCATCATTTGTTCCAGATTGCCGCGAGCGCGCGCCATGTTAAGTGCACGAATCTCACGCTTCTGGCGCAAACGATAATCCGCAATTTCACGTGCCCGTGTCTCACTTTCAACAAAAACAAAAGTATCACCCGCTTCAGGAACACTGTTGAAACCAAGCATTTCGACAGGATCTGATGGCCATGCATCAAGACGTGAAACATTACGATCATCAACAAGAGCTCTCACTTTGCCCCACTCTGTTCCTGCAACCACAATATCACCGATCCGGAGACAACCATGCTGCACCAGAAGGGTCGTCACAGGACCACGGCTCCGATCAAGGCGCGCTTCGATCACAACACCGGCGGGGTGACGATTCACATTGGCTTTCAGATCAAGCATTTCCGATTGCAAGAGAATCATTTCAAGAAGCTTATCCAAGTTAAGACGCTTAGTGGCCGAAAGTTCAACATCAATAACGTCTCCTCCCATTGATTCCACAACAACGCTTTCCTGAAGAAGGCCCATACGTACGCGAGATACATCCGCTTCTGGTTTGTCAATTTTGCTGATCGCCACAATGATCGGAACGTCTGCTGACCGAGCATGAGTAATTGCCTCCATGGTCTGCGGTTTCACCCCGTCATCAGCGGCAACAACGACAACAACAATGTCCGTTACACTGGCTCCACGCTCGCGCATGGCCGTAAAAGCAGCATGACCGGGCGTATCAATAAAAGTGATCTTTTTCCCTTCGCTAACTTCCAGCTGATAGGCTCCTATATGCTGCGTGATTCCTCCCGCCTCACCAGCGGCAACACCTGTCTCCCGCAACGCATCAAGCAATGATGTTTTGCCATGATCGACATGGCCCATAATCGTAATCACAGGAACACGAGAAGAAAGATCTTGCTCATTATCTTCAAAATTAAATAAACCGACCTCAACATCCGATTCCGCAACACGACGGACCGAGTGACCGATTTCCTCAGCAACAAGTTGCGCAAGATCTGCATCGATGACATCACTCAGCGTGCATATATGACCCTGCTTCATGAGCAAATTGATCACATCACGCCCCCGCTCTGCCATACGATTGGCAAGTTCCTGGATTGCAATCGTCTCAGGGATCACAACCTCTCGGAGAATTTTCTGCGGAAGATCCTGATTCAAGGCCTGTTTGCGCGCACGCTCCCGTTGACGACGGATAGACGCCATGGAGCGGGCACGTTCACTCTCGTCATTAAAAGCATTGGAAATTGTCAAACGACTGCGACGACGCTGACGGTCCATATCGCGTGCCGCAGGTTTCGGAGGAGCCTTAGCCGGAGATTTCGGGATCGACTTGACAGAAAACGAAACCTTTCGAACTGTTTCAAAGTCGGCAGCTGGAATGCCCGAGCGTGACTTGGTATCAGGAAGCATGTCACCGGCAGCTGGTCCGGAAGGTAATGGGGCCTCCGAAACGCTCTTAGCCTCAGGCTTTTCTGCAACAGCAGCGGCCTGTTCGCCCTCAACGAGTTGAAAGGAAGCAGGGTCACTCTCCGGGATAGAGTGCGATGCTTGACAAAGTTCCTCTTTCAGAGAATCACGATCTGCACGAGCAAGCGCTTCAGCAAGCACCTGACTGCGCGCCTCCCTCTCTCCTTCCGTCAATGTACCCTGAATGGCTGCACCAGTCTGTTCGGAAGACTTTTTCGGCACAGAAGAATTAACTTTCAGAGCAACAGAACCACCGACAGAATCAGAGGTAGCTGTAGAATCTGCCTGTTTATCGGCAGGATGTACAACGACACGCTGTTTTTTCTTCTCCACAATGACCGATTTTGAACGGCCGCGGGGAAAATTCTGCCGAATTAAACCCGAGTCAAACGTGCGCCTGAGTGACAACGTCTTGCTATTTTCAGGACACGGGAACCCGTCATCCTTTTCCTCTGTATCGCTCATTCATTCCCTTACCTAGAACGACTCATGGCTACATCGGAGCTTTTGCAGAACCTTCGTCTCCCTGACCAGAGAGAAAGCCGTTCCTGTCTCCAAAATCCACGAATCTCATAATCTTCTTCGCAAAAGCCGCACCCACCTGAGGTAATGCGGCATGGATCACATTTAAAAGACCCAAAGCCTGTCCCAATTCCACAGATGTAAAAACCCTCACAAGCGCAACACGATCAACCTGACCACCCGCTGTCAACGCAGCACGCAACTTGCTCAGCCCATCCAACGACCCATCCGACGCATGCAAAACGCACGAAAGAACCTGATGACGCGCCGAATTCATCACGCAGGTACTTCCTAAAATCAGGACACCAGCCTTACGGGAAAGGCATAAGGAATCCAGAGATGCACGGAAAAGCTGCTGATGAACCTGCTCTGACAAATCATCATCTACCTTAACAGGACGCCCGAAAGCGCGCTCAAAAACAGACCGGCGACGAACGGCAACATCCAAAATCCGCGAACGAGCTTCAACCCAGCAACCCCGACCCGGAAGACGCTCCCGAAGATCTGGAACAACACGACCAAAAGGATCCACAACAAAGCGAATCAAATCAGCCTTTTTTCCTGACGAACGAGACACAATGCAGCGACGCTGCGACGGCCCACACATAACGATCCCCGCAAAAAAGGTCTCCGGAGAGAACCTGCATAAAACAGAAACAAACAGGAAAATCTAAAAACAAATGTGATTTCTATGATATCGACCACGCTTTACTTTTGCAACACCCTCCTCATGCGCTATCTTTCTCATGCACTGATTCGGGGATCGATCCGGATGCTGACATATCACGGGCATCAATCCAGCCACAACGCACGCGTGCCGACATGACAATCTCCTCCGTTTTCTTACGACAAAGGGAAAAAGGCGACAGAAAACCCGCATGATGCTCGGTATTATCGCCTTTGCACTCCGTCCAGCCAATCAGATCATCAGGAACAAGACCGGCTAAATCTTCCATAGTCTTCACGCCATTCTCTCCAAGCACAACAAGCATCTCGTTCGACAAACCATCAATCTCCAGCAAACGATCCTCTATCTCTAGGGAAGACCGCTTCTCATTTATCTCGCTTTCCTTTTTCTGTAGATAGTCTCGTGCCCGGACCTGAATCTCTTTCGCCGTGTCCTCATCAAACCCCTGAATGGAAGCAATTTCCTGAAGCAGGACATAAGCAACTTCATCAACAGATGAAAAGCCTTCCGATGCTAAAAGCTGACCAATAACCTCATCAACATCAAGCGCTTTAACAAACAGGCCACTACGTTCCGTGAATTCCTTCTGACGACGCTCCGATTCCTCGGTCTCCGTCATAATATCGATATCCCAGCCGGTCAGTTGGGAGGCCAAGCGCACATTCTGACCACGGCGACCAATCGCACGAGACAATTGATCATTGGGAACAACAACTTCAATACGCTTTGCCCCTTCATCAAGCACAACCTTAACAACCTCCGCAGGTGCCAAGGCATTCACAATAAAACCCGCCGGATCAGAAGACCACGGAACAATATCAATCTTCTCACCATGTAATTCGTTCACCACCGCCTGAACACGGCTTCCCCGCATCCCAACACAGGCACCAACAGGATCAATCGAGACATCTTTCGATTCAACGGCGATCTTTGCACGCGAACCGGGATCACGGGCCACAGACTTTATCTCAATGATACCATCATAAATCTCCGGGACTTCCTGCTTAAAAAGCTTAACCATAAACTGCGGATGACTCCGGGAGAGAAAAATCTGGGCTCCGCGCGGCTCACGACGAACATCATAAATATAGGCACGCATCCGGTCTCCATAAGAAAATGTCTCTCGTGATAAACCATCCGCACGGCGCATCAAACCTTCCGCAGAACCAAGATCAACAATCACATCTCCATATTCCACACGACGAACTGTACCGTTCACAATATCACCGATACGATCCTTATAATCATGATACCGATGCTCACGCTCTGCTTCACGAACCCTGTGAACAATGATCTGCTTTGCAGACTGCGCCGCAAGACGACCAAAATCAAAAGACGGAAGTTCCTCAGAAATAGAGTCTCCGGCAGTGACATCAGGATGTGTGATCTGCGCTTGCAAAACCGAAATTTGCCGCGCAGGTTCCTCTACATCCTCAACTACTTCAAGAACCCGTGTTAAACGAATATTCCCCGTCTTCGAATCAATCTTGGCAACAATCTCATTCTCACTCCCGTAACGAGATTTGGCGATTTTTTCAATCGCATCCTCCATCGCCAGAAGTATGACATCCCTGTCAATTGATTTCTCCCGAGCAACAGCATCCGCAATCTGCAGAAATTCAACCCGGTTCACCATCGACTGGATCATTCCACGCCTCCCAAGATTACAACGTCTATATAACGCCGACACCCATCACACAATTGCCGCCCTATTCAACGGAATATGAAACATCATCCGAAGCATCACCCTCCGGCATCGTTCGGGATGGAGAAGACAGACCCAAGCGAACCAGATCTTCCATCATAACGAGGCGAACCTCACGAATCAAAGAAAAAGGAAAACGACGCCCCTCAGTCTCTTCGTCATCTCCACGACACCGAAGAGACACCGAAGCGCTATCAACCCCAAAAAGAGAACCACGAAACCGACGCTGACCATCAAGAAAATCATAGGTCTCAAGCTTCACCTCATGACCAGACCATTGCTCAAAATCACAGATACGAACAAGGGGACGATTAATCCCGGGTGAAGAAACTTCGAGATGATAAGGACCCTCAACAGAACTTTCAACATCCAGAAAAGCAGACAAACCCCGGCTCACTTCAGAACAGCCGCCTATATCCATAGTCCCGTCAGAACGCTCCGCCATAATCTGCAATGTACAACCATTGAGATTCAAAAGACGCACCCGAACAAGACGAAAACCCAAATCGCAAATGACCGGCTCCACAACACAGGCAAGACGCCGATCCTCTTCCCGTTCCAGAATCACGCGGGGCTCATCAGCAACAAAAAACATCTTGCCCGAATCTGACGACAAAATGCAAACTCCTCGGATAAAAGAAAAAAAATAACGAAAAAAGACAGAAACAAAGGCGATAAAAACACAAAGGGAGCAGACCCTAACGAGACCTGCTCCTCAGCATAAAACCGCACAATACGCCCCGCTGCTTGCTCACTCTATCATTTCTGCCTGTAATTGCAAGCAAAGTCGGGAACAGACTCTCCGCATCTCTCCCTACAACCCCGGGATCCTCTTCATTTTCTCTTCATCGTTGAAAAAATAAAGGCTGGATATAAAACCCAATAAAAAAGGAAAAGAAAGAGAAAATCAGGATATTAGGACCGCAGGTCTATAACAAAACAATAAAAAGCTTACAGACAAAACGGAACAACAGGCTCACGCAAAAAACAAAGATAAGAAGAGGGTCTCCCGAGACACGCCGCTTTCGCCTCATAGCGCGTCACAACAGGCCAGTCATCAGGACGTACACGCCAATCCCGGGCACAACAAGCCTGCCACCGAAATGACGGGTGACGATAAATACGACGCAATATCCAGTCAATATAATCTGAAATATCGCTGGCAATGCGCAATTCTCCACCGGGCGCAAGCAAACGCGCACATTCATCAATCATCTCTGATGAAAAAAGGCGGCGCTTCTGATGCCGTGCCTTTGGCCAAGGATCAGGAAATAACGTAAATATGCGCGTTAAAGACCCAGAGGGAAATAAGGGAAGCAAATCACGAACATCGCCATCATAAATACGTATATTCTCCAGATTTTCCGCCTCAATGCCCGAAAGCGCCTTCACCATCCCGTTAATAAAAGGTTCAACACCAATCAGACCGCAAAGAGGATTGAGACGCGCCTGCGATAATAAATGCTCCGCCGAACCAAAGCCGATCTCAAGCCAGATTTCTTCAGGAGAAAAAGAAAATAAATCCCGTAAATCTTCAGTAAATGAGGAAGGTGTAATACGGAAACGCGGTAAAAATTGATCAATGAGACATTTTTGCGAAGGCCGCAGCCGATACCCTTTCCGGCGACCATAAAAACGATATGCCGGTACAGACTCCCGAGACAAAACACCTACTCCCAAAAGGCCTTATGAATAAAAAAGAAAATGACTCATAAACAAAGCTTCCTTCATAGCAGGGCCTTCCTTATCTCTTCAACAAGATCCGTCCGCTCCCATGAAAATCCCCCATCATCATCTGGTAAACGACCAAAATGGCCATACGCTGCCGTCCGCTCATAAATCGGCAGATCAAGACGAAGATGACGGCGAATACCAAGAGGCGAAAGATCCATAAGAGACTGAAGGGATGCCTCCACCAAACTCTCTCCAACAATACCCGTTCCATGAAAATTGACATAAAAAGATAAGGGCTTGGGAATGCCAATTCCATAAGAAATCTGTATCGTGCAACGCTCAGCTAGACCCGCCGCAACAACATTCTTCGCCAGATAACGCGCCGCATAAGCAGCAGAACGATCAACCTTGCTCGGATCCTTGCCCGAAAAAGCACCCCCGCCATGCGGGGCCGCACCTCCATAGGTATCAACAATAATCTTACGACCCGTCAAGCCACAATCACCCTCCGGCCCTCCGATCACAAAACGACCCGTCGGATTAACGTAAAAATCATCATCGGGGCACATCCAGCCGGAAGGAAGAATATCTTCGACAAAAGGCCTTACAATCTCACGGACCTCCTCCTGGGACAATCCTTCGTCATGCTGCGTCGAAACAACGACAGATGTCGCGCAAACCGGCTGACCGTCCTCATACCGCAAGGTTACCTGGCTCTTCGCATCAGGACCAAGACCTTTGACCGCGCCGGAAAAGCGTGCTTCCTCAAGCTTCTTCAAAATACGATGAGCAAAGAAAATAGGTGCCGGCATCAGAATATCCGTCTCTTTGCAAGCATAACCGAACATAATACCCTGGTCGCCCGCCCCCCCAGCAGCACGACTGCCAGACCCGTCTACACCGATCTCAATATCAGGAGATTGCTGGTGAACATAGACATCTACACGCGCTTTCTGCCAGTGAAAAGACTCTTGCTCATAACCGATTTTTTTCACAATTTCACGCGCAATCTCTTCCATCCGCTCTACCGTAACAGAGTCAGGACCACGGACCTCACCTGACAAAATAATCAGGTTCGTTGTGACGAGAGTTTCCAACGCCACTTTTGAAGTCCCCATCGTACCGAGAAATTCATCAACAATAGCATCTGAAATGCGGTCACAAATCTTGTCCGGATGACCGGAAGAAACGGACTCACTCGTAAAAAGATAAGAAGAACGAATCACAGGAAATTACCTCCAAAAAACAAAAAAACATTGCTTAAAAAAAAGCAACCCGATGAACAATGAAAATTAATCAGCTTCCGCCATGCTGCGGACAAATTGGGCAATATTGCGACGAATACGAGGATCTTTGATTCCGATAAAAGCGCGAACCAGTTGCAGACCATCACTGGATTGATAAAACTCAGTGATGTAATCATGCTGTTCATCCTCTGCAAGACCCTTGGACCTTTCCAGACTAACTGCAAGGCCCTCATAAAAATAAGAAATAGGCGTATTAAGTGTCTTCGAAATATCCCATAAACGGCTTGCGCCAATCCGATTGCTTCCCTTTTCATACTTTTGAATCTGCTGAAACGTCAAACCAAGACTGCTGGCCAGCCTTTCCTGGCTCATCTTCAGAAGAGCACGGCGAAGACGCACGCGACCACCTACATGGACATCAACAGGATGAGGAAGTTTTTTTTGCATGCAAAACTCTACAAGTTAATCACGTGACCAGAACAAAAAGCAAAGATATAGAAAAGCCTGTTCGTTCTATCTAATCCGGAGAGCATAAATGGTCAAGCAATAGGAATAAAATATCAATAAAACATCCAGAAAACAATCAAATCAAATCGAAAAAAATACTATATCAAGAAAAAATATTCTATGCGGATAACACATCAATAAGTATACGCTGAAAATAAAAAACGACCGCTTAGAACCACCGAAGAAAAAAATGTCCATCAAAAAGTGTCTCATCACCAGAAAAACTGTCCGGAGACGGGATAAGAAAAATCTTCCTCATCCCAAACCCGTATATATTTTCCTACCCATTAACCCATTTTCCAGCACACGCGTCTTTGAACAACAGTTCATCTATTCATAGGCCTTAAAACAAAAACAAGAAAAATGCTAGAAAACAACATGAAAAAGAGAATCCAGTTTCCAA
Source organism: Alphaproteobacteria bacterium (assembly GCA_028599125.1). GTDB lineage: Bacteria > Pseudomonadota > Alphaproteobacteria > Rhizobiales > NORP267 > JAQRMX01. The sequence continues at coordinate 11,528 of JAQRMX010000028.1, forward strand.
ATTTCACAAAAATCGTCTTCGGCAAAGGCTGTGGCAACCGGCCATCCAGTACAGCACGTGTGCCGGCAGGAACAAACGTCCTCATGCGACCATAAGGATCTATAATCGCTGAACCGCCGGTTCCAACAGCGCGCACAAGGGAGACACCTTGCTCAATTGCCTGCAAACGTGCACGATGCAAATATTGCCATGAACCCGCAAAAAGCGTGATCATGCCGCCATGGCCGAGATTTAAAATCCATTCTGGATGAACCAAGCCAAAATCTTGTCCTAGGGAAAGGGCAATTTCAGGTCCGATCAACGGCAAAAATGCAGGAGTTCCCGGGAGATCAATCGTGGAACGAACAGGACCGGAAATTATGCGCCCCTCTAGGCCATCAGGGAAATCAATCTTCAAAAGATCAAATAAAGAGTGAAAAAATAAGCCGAAGGGCACGCGCGCAACACGGTCATAAACAGCCAGAAGACGAGCCTCATTATCAAAAGCCAGAAAGGAATCGTAAAGCAGAAACTGTCCCGGTCGCTCAGCAGCCTCACGGCGGAACGCCCCCATCAGCAAAAGCGTACCAGGGGGAAGTAAACGAACAAGAGACAGACGGACCTCCTTGTCGTCTTCAGGAAAAAAAAATCCATACGCACCCGGCCAAATCAGATGCGTCACATCCTCAGCTCCTGAGAAAGACGGAGAAGTTGCCTTATCGCTCAACGCCCAGTAGGATGAAAGGATTGTCTCCCCCTCTTTTGGAGACCAGAAAGCCTTGTGAGGTTGAACAACACGGAGGCGAACCGACTCAAAAACAGGTAAGTCCCCAACAGGAATACGCCACAAACCATAAATAAAAATCAGAAAAAGCAAAAAAGAACCAGAAACAGGCACAAACCAGACCGCTTCCCGAAAATCACTACGCCTCATTCCAATAATCGAAGGACTCGAAAAAATCAAAACACACAGAAATGTAAGACCCTGAACGCCAACAATTGATGCAAATTGCATCAAGGATTCAAACGCCGCAAGACCTTCTCCGAAGCGATTGAGAGGAAATTCAAACGGTATCTGAACACGAAACCACTCTCCTATGGTCAACCCCACTGCAAGCGCAAAAACACGACAGCCACCTGAAGACCATAAAAGATAGGCAATAACAGTCCCTGAAGCCATACTTGCTGAAAGTAAAAACAGAGCCAGAAAAAATTCAAAAAAGGCCAAAAGCTGGCTATCAGACCCGTCGCCTATCATGACAAAAGCAAGCCAATGGAAACAAGACAAAAAATAACCAAAGCCAAAACACCAGCCAATAACGGCTGCCGTCAAAAAGCGCTTGAAAATGCTCAAACAGGAAGCGCCAGAACCATCACGGCCCGACAGAGAACCAAGACCGTCTAGAAGCCAGACCAGAATTGAGAATGTTACGAAAAAAACAGGAAGTATATGAAAAGGGGCCAGAGCAAGAGAAGAGAAAGCACCAGAAAGAAAGGCTATCAGCGCCCGACGCCATCCCCATAAAATAACAATCCGTGATGCAAATGATTGCATGAGCCGTCCCCGAGAAGAGCGCCTCCTGCCAAAGAATCAGGCAAGAAAAAAGACGATCCCAGCGAATAAAACCACAAACGCAACCCTACAGAACCATAATCAATCACCGATAATACACGGCTACGAACACAAAACAAATGGAAGAACAGAAAAATACGCAAAAAAAGAAACCGCAACAAACAGAAACGCCGTCAATACCATCCGCCATCACCCATAAAATAACAATCCGAGCCTATCCGGGCGTGATACAAATGACTTCCAAAACCCGATACCCTTAATCCTCCTTCCTATGACAATGGATCCTCAAAACCTTGACTCTCCGCAGATCCGCATCAAGAATCTCAAATGTAAGGCCACCTTCCTCACAAATCACGAACTCACCGCATGCAGGAACACGACCCGAGAGGGAAAAAATAAGACCGCCAAGTGTTTCAACTTCCTCCTCCACTATCGATAAATTAATATTCGTACCAATCAGACGCCTGAGATCCTCAATTGAAGCACGCGCATCAGCAACATAGCTCCCATCCTTTTCATAAACAATCTGCAGTGGTGTGTTCGTATCATGCTCGTCTTCAATCTCACCGACAATTTCCTCAACAAGATCTTCAATCGACAAAAGTCCTTCGGTCCCACCATATTCATCAACAACAACAACAAGATGAGTACGATTGGCCTGCATTTGGACAAATAAATCAACCGCAAACATAGAAGGAGGAACAAACAGAACGCGACGGACAAGGTAAGTCGACGAAAGTCTACTAGATAAATCAACCTGCTGGAGATCAAGCGATAAATCCGAATCTTTATCCAAACAGGCCGTACGGGTGATGTATGCCATCATATCCTTGATATGAACCATACCCGTAGGATCATCTAGTGTATCCCGATAGGTTGGAATCCGCGAATGACCCGCTTTCCCAAAAAGCGTCAACAAATCATCAAGCCTGATCCGTTCATCAACCGCAACAATATCAGCCCGTGGGACCATAACGTCTTCCACACGCAAACGGCGAAATCCCAAAACATTCAAAAGCATTAAACGTGAGGGGCCCCGTTGTTCCAAAGCTGTCTCCAGATTCTCACGAATTGAAACGTCCGAACCAAACCCGGCTAAATTTTTCAGGCCCCGGAAAAAACCTTTTCCCACCTTACGTCCCCGGTCTTCAACGCCAACCGTCCCCGCTGATCCGTAAAAAAGACCACGCACCCACACCGACACATCACAAAATATCTGTTTTATCAATAAAAACATCCTATGAAAATCCGATATTCCGTTCCGGTCTTAGAAGAGAAAAAGAGAAAAAATGTTCTAGAATATCCCGCTCAATTCCCTCCATCGTCTCCGCTTCGGAAAAAGAGACATGATCATAGCCGCAAAGATGAAGAAGGCCGTGTACAATCAGATGGGCAAGGTGATCAACAGGCTTTTTCCCACTTGACAGCGCCTCACGAATAATCGTCTCTCTCGCAAAAACAAGATCACCAAGAAAACGGCAGGGAACACCCTCACCTGGAGGAATTTGAGGAAAAGAAAGAACATTCGTAGAGTTATCAACGCCCCGATACTCCAGATTGAGGCGATGGAGAAGAACATCATTGCCAAAAACAACACCAAGCTCCGTCCCGGAAGCAAAATCCAGGGAAACCTTCCGGAACGCCGCATCAACAACCTCATGAACAAGACCTTCAAGATCACCAAATTCGAGACCCCATTCCTTTTCTTTTACACATATATCAATAATCACATTGATCCCACCAAACAAAAGGAATAAGGAAACGAATATGTTAAAAACAATAAATCACAGGAAACAGTACGGGAAACACGACACCCTTTAAAAAATATCATTGCTCCTAAAAACAGCAAACCAGAACCTCGTTTCCCAAAAGCCGACCGACGGTTATAAAGCCGGACCCCCGAAAGGGGAAGAAACCTCATCAATAACACCCAGCAAGCCATTAGGACGAATACCTGTTATGCGCACCGGACACACACAGCCATAAAGCGACGCAGGTGCGTCCACATAAACCGTCTGACCATAAGGAGATCGGCCCCCGAGACGACCAGAAGCAGAACGGCGATCATTCCTGTCCAGAAGTATAGGCAAAACACGGCCCATAAAGGCCTCATTGAAAGACCATTGTTGACGGGACAACTCCCCCTGCAACGCCGCGAGGCGCTCTTTCTTGACAGGCTCAGGAACGATCGCTTTCATTCGCGCCGCTGGCGTACCGGGCCTTGCCGAATATCTGAATGAATAAGCCTGCGCAAAACCAACCTCCCTTACCAAAGACATTGTGGCCTCAAAATCAGTATCGCTTTCCCCCGGGAATCCCACAATAAAATCTGAGGCAAGCGCAATATCCGGACGGGAAATCCGCAGACGACCTATAATGTCCACATATTGCTGTGCTGAATATTTCCTATTCATTCCATTTAAAATGCGATCTGAACCAGATTGGACAGGTAAATGCAAATAAGGAACAAGCTCCGGGAGAGAGCCATGTGCGGCAATGAGGGACTCACTCATATCAGAAGGATGGCTCGTCACATAGCGCAGATAAGAAATACCCGAAAGCGCCGCAAGATGACCCAAAAGATCGGCCAGATCAGACGTACGACCGTGAGGACCAATGCCATGATAGGCATTCACATTCTGGCCAAGCAAAACAATTTCTACAACCCCGGATTCTGCCAGACCCCGCGCTTCCTCAACAATATCTGCAACAGGACGCGAGACTTCCATGCCACGTGTGTAAGGGACGACACAAAAAGTACAGAATTTGTCACACCCCTCCTGCACAGTGAGAAACGCCGAACGGCCACGGCTCTTAAGAGCAGACTGCGATGCTTTCGGCAAGGAGGCGAATTTATCCTCTGCAGTAAAATCAAGCTCCACCACTTTCTCACCACGCCCAGCCCGCTCGAGCAAATCAGGCAAACGATGATAAAGCTGCGGACCAAAAACCATGTCAACGACTGGTGCGCGATGAAGAATCTCTTCACCTTCCGCTTGTGCGACACAACCTGCAACTGCAATGAGCATAGACTGTCCATCTGCAAAACGCTTCTGCTTGATAGCGCGAAAATCATCTACCTCCGAATAAATCCTCTCTGTTGCTTTCTCACGGATATGGCAGGTATTCAGTATAACAAGATCCGCCTCTTCAGGGACCACCGTTGTATGATAACCACACTTTTCCAGAAGATCACTCATCCGATCTGAATCATACACATTCATCTGACAGCCATATGTCCTGATAAATACTTTTCTTTCAAAACTAGAGGTTACTGTCACATTTACATCGCTCATCAAACCACCTTCAAATTCCTCGGACAAATGCAATAGGCGATAAGGTAACATCCGTTAAAAAACGCCCAATACGAAACACCTCTTTCATTTCCTTTCTGAAAACAAGGACGGAAATTCGCTCCGGAAAATTAAAAATACATCAGCATGAATCCTGAACCCCGAAAAACAAAAAATAGGAAGCCTGTGCAAAACCTCATCCCTCCTTGATTCTCTCCGGTGGAGATAATTTCCAATCACTCAGAGAAAAGGAAAAAGAAAGGGCATCAATACAACCCGTCTCTCGATGATAATAGCCCACGCGGCGACCTGTCTGAACAAAGCCATGAGCAAGATATAAGTGCAAAGCCTCTTCATTATCTACCGCAACCTCCAGAAACAGAAAAGAAACTTCCCGGCAACGCAACTCTTTCACAATCGTCCCCAGAAGACAGGAAGCAATACCCCTACGCCAAAAAACAGGATGGACCGCAAGTGTGATAATTTCTCCTTCCCTCTCAACTACACGCACCAATATAAAACCCGCAAGAGGCAATTTGCTCTCAAGGCGCACAGCAAAACAAATCATATGCGGACTCTCCAAAAAGGACGAAAAAGCTTCGCGAGACCAGCCCCCTCTTGGAAACGCCGCGCCGTGAACAAGAGACATAAAAACAACCTGATCCGGACCAGCAGGATAGATAATCATGAAACAGATCTTCCCGCTGATAGGCTAGGTTTTTCTCCGGGCATACGAGCACCGGGGGAACGCAGGTAAAGCAAGCGGACACGTGAAGACGGAACAGGAAAGGTCAGCGCAAGATCGGCAAACACAGAAAGGTCAATCCCCTCACTCCTCTCAAACCACGACACACCTTCAGACGCGCTTTTAGAAGAAAGGTGAGAACATAAAAATGAGGCTCCTTTGCCGGAAACGTCAAAAATACCAAGAGGACAAGAAACAGCCTCCTCACGCCACACTGCAAATTCCGCTGGACTGATAGCCCTCGGTTCATCCAGCGGCAGGGCCGTTGCATCGAACTTCTGGCCATAAAATGCAGTCTCAGAAATGCAAAGAAGAAGGGCAAAAGGACCAGATGGCAATAAAGAACGAACCAAAACACCCTTTGCCAGAACGTGAAGGCTGCCGATCCCGAACAGAGGACGACCGGTGACAAGCGCAAACCCCCGACAGGCAGAAAGGCCGACACGCAGACCAGTAAAATTACCTGGACCGATGGTAACAGCAAAAGCATCCATGTCCATGAAACGAACCCCAGCCTCGGTCATCACTTCATCAATCATGGGCATGAGCGACTCCGCAGATCCCTGTAACATCGCCAACTGACGCGCTACAATACGCCTGTCAGTGCTGTCAAAAAAGGCACAGCCACAGAGACTCAGGGACGTATCAACAACAAGAAGCCTCATCAGAAAAAAATCCGCAAATAACAACATAACACACCGAACAGGCACATCCCTTAAAAGGAAACGCTTCCCTTCGGGCCGGAAAAATTAACCTGAACAAACACAACATTCCCTAGATAGAACAAACCTCCGTGACTTCCGGTATAAAATGGCGCAACAAGTTTTCAATCCCGTTCTTCAGCGTAACTGTTGAACTCGGACAACCAGAACACGCGCCACGCATATGCAGAAAAACGATTCCTTTCCGGTAGCTATGAAAAACAATATCCCCCCCATCATTCGCAACAGCAGGACGGACACGGGTATCCAGCAATTCCTTGATCATCTCAACAATCTTCTGATCAGCAGCATCAAATTGCTCATCACGGATCTCTTCAAGCATCTCCGAGTCTCTGATCACCGGTGCCCCGGACGTAAAATGCTCCATAAATACACCAAGAATGGCAGGTTTGAGATGCGACCACTCCCAGTTATCACTCTTGCTTACCGTGACAAAATCTGTCCCGAAAAACACGCTTCTTACGCCCTCAACACCAAAAATCGCGCCCGCAAGCGGTGAAATGCGGAACGCTGTCGCAGAATCAAGAAATTCCCTTGTCCCAGACGAAAGAACGGGTTGGCCTGGAAGAAATTTCATGGTTGCTGGATTTGGTGTCGCCTCTGTCTGAATAAACATTGTCCTCGCTCCTAAGCTCCAAAGACCATGAAAAAGCGCACATTCATTCTATAGTCGAAATATGACAATATTCAATCCGGATAAAAAAAACTCCCGCTCCGGGGGAAAAAACGATCATTCCGGAAAAATAAAATCAAATAAGAAAAAATAATAAAATCAGACGAGCATATCAATGCCCTCATCATTCAAATTGCCCGGCACAAGCGTAATAAGGACCGGAAGAGGCTCGTCCCTCTCGCTCACCAGAGACATCACCAGAGGCCCTGGCCCTTCAGCCCCTTTGGCTGCCGAGGCAAGCAGCAAGGTCCCTATTTCCTTATCTTCTGCGATCAGTTCAACAACCTGGCGGGCACGGCTGCCTTCCTTGACAACCAATTCCGCTTCAATAGCTGATTCCTCCCGGACAATAGCAGAAAAGCGGTGCAAAATATCATACGCCTTCTCTCTGGCATCTTCACGTATGAGAGATTCGACATTGATCCAATGCTGAAAATTCGCAGGGACGATAACATAAAGCAGAACGAGACGGCAGCACTGGCGCGAGGCACAGCGCATCGCAAAATAAAGCGCACGCTCACACTCCTCCGTATCGTCAATGACGACAAGAAACTTACGCCGCTCTGCCACATCTACCATGAAGACATGCTGCCACAAGGACAAGGTTTACTGCAAGTTAAATTTATATACCCTCATCTCCGCAAACCTACTCAAGACCCCGAAACACAAAAGATATAAGGATGACTTCATTCATCTTAAGGTAAAACCAACAATCTCTTTTACAGATTTCAGGACAGGACCGGCAATCAAACGGGCACGCTCCGCTCCATCTCTCAAAATAGTGTCAACATGAGAAGGATCAGAAAGAAGGGCTTTCACCTCTCGACCAATAGGTGTCAATTTCGCTACAGTAAGATCAATCAAGGCCTGCTTAAACAGGGAAAAGCCACATCCCTGATACTCATGGAGAACGTCCTGAGGTGTCAATCCACCTAGAGCTGCATAAATTACCACAAGATTTTTCGCCTCCGGACGCGCCTCTAGTTCCTCAAAATGATCTGGTAAGGGATCAGAATCCGTTCTGGCTCTGCGAAGCTTAAGCGCAATCACATCCGCATTATCCGTCAAATTCAATCGCGAATGATCTGAAGATGCCGAAGATGACATCTTCTTTAACCCATCCCGCAGAGACATAATCCGGCCTGTAGAAGCCGGTACCACAGGTTCAACCAACGGAAAATAAGTTGGCCCAAAACCACAGGCAGAAATTGACTCTTCAAAGTCTGTGTTAAATTTTTGCGCAATATCACGTGTCAGCTCCAAATGCTGCTTCTGATCTTCACCAACAGCGGAATGCGTCGCCCGATAAGCAAGAATATCCGCTGCCATCAAAATAGGATACGTGAAAAGACCGACAGATGCATTCTCACGATGCTTCCCTGCCTTATCCTTAAACTGAGTCATCCGGTTCAGCCATCCAATGCGGGCAATACATCCTAGAATCCACGCTAACTCGGTATGTTCAACAACCTGGCTCTGTTTGAAAATAAGGCTACGGGACGGATCCACGCCACTGGCGATAAAACAGGCAGCAACCTCACGGCTCCTCAGAGACAATTCCAAAGGAGCCTGAAAGCTCGTAAGCGCATGCGCGTCAACAACGCAATAAATACATTGAAATGTCTCCTGCAACGCTACAAAATTACGTAGCGTCCCCAGATAATGTCCTAAATGGAGATGACCGGTTGGTTGAATACCCGAAAAAACCAGTTCTTTGAAAACAGAAGGGCCGGAGATCATGTAAACATCCTCCTAAAATGCGCTACAGACCAGACTAAATTTTAAAACAGCCGCTCCAAACACTCTTTTGCCAGAATAAATGCATCACCTACGCCGGAGATAAAAAACGGAAACGAAAGACTTCACCTAGCATATATCATGACGAATCAGAAATTTCAGAGATTCCCCGTCAAACGGCCCCACATCTTTAGAAAATTCACCTTCCCCAAAAGAGAGGCCGCAAGAAAAAAAATCAACATTGAAAGGCCACACAAAACAAAAAGTAAAACCACCCGAATCAGTTCAGTTCCACTCTCAAACAGAGGAGAAAAAAACGAACCCAAAGGCCAAAGACATAGGCCCAAAATAACGCTCGCAAGAAAAATGCCTCGTGAATGAACCCTCAAATCCTCATCCAGATCAAAATGACCACGATAAACCAAAACGCTCCACAGAAGCACTACATTGACCCAGCTGCTCAAGGACGTCGCGATAGCAATACCGACATGCCCGAAAGGAAAATAAAGAAGAATACTAGCAAGAACATTCACAAGCAGATTGATAAGTGAAAACCACATCGGAATATGCGTATCACCGCGTGCAAAAAAAAAGGGCAAAAGAACTTTAAGAAGAACAAAGGAAGGAAGACCGACAGAAAACGCCATCAAAGCCCAAGAAATAGGAAAAACAGAAGAGGCTTCAAACGCACCACGCTGAAACAAAACCCGAATGATCGGATCAGCCAGCATAAAAAAGGCTACGGATAATGGCAAAGTGAGAAGCAGAGAAATTTCCAGAGAACGGTTCTGGATATCATGCACATGCGCCAACTGACCCATTTTGAAACGGCGTGACAAATCAGGCAACAAAACAACGCCGAGAGCAATGCCTATCACACCGAGCGGAAGCTGATAAATGCGTTCTGCATAATAGAGATAAGAAATTCCGCTTTCCTGTAAGGAAGCAATCGCCGTTCCGAAAATGAGATTGATCTGCGTGATCCCACCCGAAATAACGCTCGGAATCCCTTTGAAAACAAGCCGGCGCACATCAGGGGACCACACAGGACGACCCAACTTCAAAATCAGGCCAGTATGGCGACTGGCACGCCAAAGCACAAAAAGTTGCATAGCCCCGGCAAGCATAATCCCGAGGCACAGAACAAAGCCAGAAAAAACAACCTCACCATCCCAAAAAAAAGACAGCATGATCAAAATAAAAATCAGCACCAAATTGAGTAAAATAGGCGCAGCAGACGAAGCTGCGAAACGACCGAATGCGTTCAAAATGCCAGCAAAAAGGGTCATCACGGACATACACAACAAATAAGGAAAAGTGAGCCGACTGAAAGAAATGAGCAAATCATATTTTGCCGCTTCCTGAACAAAGCCGGGTGCAAAAAGATAAAGAACCCATGGCATGAAAATTTCAATACAGACCGTAAAAATCACTAAAATAAAAAGCAACCCGGACAGAACATCCTGTGCAAAACGACGCGCGGACTCCTGCCCGTCACATTCAAGACGTTCAGAAAAAAGAGGAACGAACACAGACGTAAACGCACCTTCCGCAAATAAACGGCGAAACAGATTGGGAAGGCGCAAGGCGACAAAAAACACATCCGCTACAACGCCCACTCCTAAAATACCGGCAATGAGAACGTCCCGAAAAAAACCAAATAACCGACTTATGATCGTAAAACCGCCAACCACGGCAAAAGAGCGAAACAATTTCATGAGTAAAAGACATAAACGATTTATACAAAAAAAGAAAAAAATAGACTCCATGAAAAAAAAACAGCCCGGTAAACCTGAAAAGATTTCGGGGAATTAATATCCCTGCACAAAAAAACGAGCGTTACACATGCCGAATGTGCCCTTATAGCAATATTCAAGGGAAAAACCGGAAGATAAAAAGCGAAAAAACACTCTCAAAGAAGAGGAAGCATATCAACAGCCTCAGGATGTTTCAAAACCTTCAGAAACAAAGACGCTTCAAACGATAAAGAACATCGAGTGCCTCTCTGGGCGTGAGCTCATCAGGAGCAATTGTCTCAAGAAAAGCAACAACCTCATCACTATTTTCATAATCTGAAACAACAGCTCCCGATTGGCTGGAAAAAAGAGGAAAATCATCAATAATATCTGGGTCAATTCGATTCTTTCCCTGCTCTTCCAGAGTATTTAAAATTGAATCGGCACGCTTGATTACAGCCAGAGGCAAACCAGCGCGACGGGCAACATGGATACCGTAAGAACGATCAGCAACGCCATGGATCGCCTCATGTAAAAAAATAACCTCCCCTTCCCATTCTCTCACACGCATGGTTGCATTCACAATTCGCCCAAGACGCCCGGACAAATTCGTTAATTCATGAAAATGGGTAGCAAATAAAGTACGGGCACGGTTAACATCATGCAAATATTCCACACAAGCCCACGCAATCGATAAGCCGTCAAAGGTGGATGTCCCTCGCCCAATCTCATCAAGAATAACCAGAGAGCGCTCGCCCGCCTGATTGAGAATTGAACCTGTTTCCACCATTTCCACCATAAAGGTGGAACGACCACGCGCCAAATCATCTGCAGCGCCCACCCGCGAGAAAAGTTGATCAACAACGCCGATATGCGCCTGGCGGGCAGGAACGTAAGAACCCATTTGGGCCAGAATCGCAATTAACGCATTCTGACGCAGAAACGTTGATTTTCCAGCCATGTTCGGCCCCGTAATCAACCATATCTGACCAAGACCATCTTCCCCTTCTGGAGGACCAAGATTACAATCATTAGCAACAAAGGAAACCCCATCCCGTTTCAGAACGTGACGCACAATAGGATGGCAGCCTCCCTTAATTGAAAAGGCAAGACTGGAATCAACGCAAGGTCGCGTGTAATCCTCCATATGCGCAAGAACCGCCAGAGACGCATAGACATCAACAACCGCAAGTGCCGCAGCAGACAACTTCACAGCCTCACTGCGTGCAAGGACAAGCGCACATGAATTTTCAAAAATACCCTGCTCAATTGACAACACTTCCTGCGCGGCAGAGAGAATACGTGACTCAAGTTCACTCAGTTCTCCTGTCGAAAAACGCAAAACATTGGCACTGGTCCACCGATGCGTGAAGGTTGTATTCAAAGGCGCCTCAAGCAATTTTGAGCCAGATTGAACGCTGACCTCAACAAAATAACCGAGCATATTGTTATGTTTTATTTTAAGCGATTTGATCCCCGTAAGAGACACATAGCGTGCCTGCAGGGAGACAATTACTTTCCGGCTTTCACTCCGTAAATCCCGTGTGTCATCAAGATCTTTACTATAACCCGCACGAACAACGCCACCATCCCGGACCGACAGCGGAAGTTCATCGGCCAAAATCTCTTCCAAATGTGAAATCAGATCCACATGATCCCCGATAAGATCAGGGATCAATTCTGCCACCTTTTCAGGAAGCACAGAAAGATCGGCCCCGCAGGCCCCGCTCAACGCTGCGGCAATAAGAGCGGCACTCTTCAGTCCCCTTGTCATTGCGCCAAGATCACGTGGCCCCCCCCGACCTAAAGAAAGACGGGAAAGCGCACGGGCTAGATCCGGTGCAGATTTTAGTAACTGCCGAACCTCTTCACGCAAATCTACTGAACCCAAAAAAAAGCCCACGGCCGCAAGACGAGCATTAATCTCAACATGATCTGTCAAGGGGCTCGACAAGCGCTCAGAAAGCAGACGCGCACCGGACGCCGTCTGCGTCCGGTCAATTACAGACAAAAGACTCCCTTCAACCTTTCCGCGTAACGTTTGTCTCATTTCTAGATTCAGACGCGTCGCCGGATCAATGCGCATCACACCGCCACAAACCTCAAGACGCGGTGGCGAAATCACAGGGCGTTTTCCAGCCTGCGTCATATTAACATAAGAAATCAACGCACCACAGGACGATAATTGCGCCCGCGTAAAAGGGCCATAGGCATCAAGAGTCCCCAGATTAAAATAATCGCAAAGACGCCGTTCTGCACGCACCGAGTCAAAATGATCCTGCGGTAAAGGCGTCACCGTCAGGTCAGGGAGACGCAATGAAGGGATAAGTCTGTCATCCTTCAGCAACGAATCCGCAATGAGCAGCTCGGAAGGAGAAAGCCGGGCCATATCTCCCTCAACATCAGAAAATGACGTTGCGGAAACATGGAAAGCACCCGTCGAAATATCCAGCCAGGCAAGCGAAAGTGCTTCCAACTCCTGACCTTTTACCTGCGAAAGAGCAGCCAGATAATTGCTGCGACCAGCTTCTAAAAGCGTATCTTCCGTTAGAGTTCCGGCTGTAACGAGACGGACAACATCACGGTGGACAACAGATCGAGGCCCACGTTTCTTCGCTTCCGAAGGATCTTCAAGTTGTTCACAAACCGCTACCCGATGACCCAGTCTTATTAGGCGATGAAGATAGTCCACAGACGCATGGACCGGCACGCCACACATAGGCACATCCTCACCCATATGACGGCCACGTTTCGTCAATGAAATGCCAAGAGCACGACTGGCAATTTCTGCATCCTCAAAAAAAAGCTCGTAAAAATCACCCATCCTGTAAAAAAGCAAAGAACCGGGATTGGCGATCTTGATTTCAATATACTGCGCCATCATCGGCGTAGCACGGGAGACCGCACGACAAAGCCCATCCGTCTCCGGAGTGTTCTTTAAGAGAACCGCAGTCTTCTTATCTTTTTCAAAAAAAACATCACTCATTCCGCTAGTATAATTGAATTGCAAAAAAGACAAAACAACCGCGAAAAAACACCCCCCGCAAACAAGATCATTGTCTTATTCATAGTTCTCCAAAAACAGCCGGAAAATCATTCAATGGATAAAACGAAACCAGACAGGAAGAAATCATAAGATTCTGGCTCCACGCGTGGATGAGCGGCGGCCGGACCAACGTTTCAAAACTGTAGCAAGCTCATCTGAAACAAACGGTTTCGAAAGAAAATCATCCATTCCAGCATGCAAACAGGCAATACGGTCAGCATCACACGCATAACCCAGCATAGCAATAACAGGAATGGAACCTGTACCCTGACCTCCCGTTCCTGAACTCAGCGCCCTGATTTGACGTACCGTTTCCGGGCCATCCATCTCCGGCATATGGACATCCATCATTACCACATCAAAAGGGGACCCCTTTTCATCCTGATCCCGAAGGTGCCTCAAGGCTGCTTCACCCCCATAAACATGAACGACATCGTGTCCTTGTTGCCTCATCAACATACCCGCAAGGCGCGCGCAGACCTCATTGTCTTCTGCAAGAAGAACACGAAGACCCGACTGTTTTTTCTTGGTCGGAAGCAGACAGGGGACAGGAGTGCATGCTATTTTCTCTTCCCCATGATCAAGAATGTGGGAAAAAAGGGATGCCGGACGGACCGGCCGTACAATATAGGAATCAAAACCCAGATCACCCATACGGGATACTTGATTACGCTCGTTAAGACGCAAAAGGGCAATTCGCTTCTTAACGGGGAAAAAAGAACAGGAAGACAAGAGCCCAGACACAGAATCCGCATAGGATAAATCCGACAGGATAACAGGCTGCTCTCCCTGATCTATGCCCTCAACAAGCCAAAACAACGATAAGCCCACATCATCAAATTGTTTCACAGAACCTCCGGCATCACAGACAATATTCGCCAGACGTGGCCCTTCCATGACCGAATTCGATAAAAGCGCAACCCGATAACCGCGCAAGACCATATCAACAGAGACAACAGGTGCACCTGCATGCGCAAATGAAAGTTCAAAAGAGATTACATTTCCCTTCAGGGGAAAGCGTTCCAAGTGAACTAAACCTCCCATAAGCTCAACAAGGAGATGCGAGATAACAAGGCGCAAATCAGAATGATTCTGCCCTCCCTCTAACAAAAAGTCAGAAAAATCAAAATTTTTCCTCGTATTTTCCAGAAAATCACTTGCGATCCCGAAACCCGTATCGCGAACAGAAAAACATAGCCGCAGCTGGCGGGTTGATGGATCCCAGTGCTCCTCGGCAAGCGATACATCAATCGCAAGCCCACCGCACTCACAGGAGGCAAGCCTGTGCGCTGCAAAATCAAGAAGAATACGGCGCAAACATGATTCATCACCAAAAAGAAGACGCGGGACATCGGGATCAATCATACTCCCAAGATCCAGACCCCGCTCTTCTGCCTGAGGCGCAAGTAGTTCAATAACCGTCTGAACCAGATCTCCAAGGTCAAAAACAACAGGATAAAATTCAACAGCCCCTGAATCAAGCTTTAAAAAATCAAAACTTTCATTCATAAATGAAAGGAGAGACTCAGAAGACCGTTTCACCATAGACGCACAAGACCTCTGTTCTGATGTAAGAGGTGTATCAAGCAGAAACCCCGTTTTGCTCAGAATATTATTAAGGGCGGTCCTCACCTCCTCACTAAGAGCAAAAAGACACCCGGTGACGTGCGGACCCTCTCTGTTCCTGCCATCAACAGGCAAAACATCCGGCGCACGAATCTTTTCCCTCACATCATACCCGACACTCCGGATCTCAATCAGTTCACCGGAGGCATCATAAAATGGAAAATCAAGCCAGGATACCCATCTCTCGCCAACAGAAAGAACCAAGTTCTGATCATAAACACCGGGACGAGGGACTATACGGCCTGCTGTAGTCCCACAGAATTCTCTCTCTGGATTGAGCAGTTTCGGGTGATAAAAAGACCCGACAAGCCGGGAGCGATTGCTCCCAAAAAAACGACAGGCCATATCATTCACAAAAATTATCTGGCCAAATACATTGCGGCACAAAAGCATACGGCCCTGACCGTCATCTACAGGAAGGGAACGCTCCTCACGGTCATGAAGAGATTTATTCTCGGCTTCCAGATCCCTGATCCGCTGCTGTGCAATAGCAAAAATGCCAGAATGCTCAGCACACTCATAACGAAGTGAACGCCTCATACGAAAAAAGGAATAAGTCAAACCAAAAACAGAGAGCAGAGCACCTGTAAAGACAAACGCCGAAAAGGACCATAATAAAAGTAAAAACAAGGCAACAAAAAGAAAAGCCAAGAGGCCTGCGAATGAAGCAGGGGAAATCCTTTCAACAAAAAGCCAGTTCAGATAGGACTCTTCTTTCTCTTTTTTCCCCGGTACCAATGAAGAAAATTCGTTAGCGCACGCTTTACTATAAGACTCAAATACGCATGGTCGACCAAGATCAATGGCCATAAATGCCTCCCCCCCTTTTTCTTTTTCATGTCCTCCCTTTTGATATTCATCTGAAAAGCCAGACATCTGGCAAATCTTCATTCATCCGGAAAGAACAGCGCAATAAACGATTGCAGATATTCAATCTTCAAAATTCCTTTCCAAAATATTGACAAAAGAAAGAACGCCCCCCTTCACCGTAAATAAAAAACGGTCTCTGCGCGCATAGAGAGAAAAATGCAATCATGAGCTCAAATATGCGATAAAATGGAAAAACACCTCATCAAATCCCGCTACCGCAAGGAGAGAGCAACCTGCGATAATGAAGGGCTTCAGCTAAATGACTCTTCAGGACAACCGGCTCTCCCTCAAGGTCAGCCAATGTCCGCGCGACCTTCAGGACACGATGGTACGCACGTGCGGAAAGATAAAGTTTGTCAAACGCCGCGCGCAAAAAATCCTGCCCCTCACTGTCAACAGAGGCGACTTCTTCAAGGACATTCCCTGGACAAAGAGCATTAACCCGGACCGTCTCCAAACCAAGAGCCGTAAACCGTTCAATTTGCCGCTTCCTTGCCGATGCAACACGTAAAGCAACCTCCGCACTCCCCTCTTCCGGAGCTGGTAGAAGCAAATCGGATGCACTCATTGCAGGAACAACAATCTGCAAATCAATCCGATCAAGAAACGGGCCGGAAAGGCGCGAAACATACTCCGTTACACAGCGGGAACCACGCATGCAGACATGGCCGGGCATCCCTGACATACCACAGCGGCATGGATTCATCGCCGCAACAAGCTGTACGCGGGCAGGATAGACAATGCGATGATTGACACGAGCAATAGCAACCTCGCCATTTTCAAGAGGCTGGCGAAGAGAATCAAGAACGTGAATCGGGAATTCCGGTAATTCATCCAGAAAAAGAACACCCAGATGCGCAAGAGAAACTTCTCCGGGACGGCCACGATGGCCGCCGCCAATCAAGGCACCCATACTACTTGAATGATGGGGGCTCCGGAAAGGACGACGGTCAGAGAGACATTGCTGATCCAGATGACCTGCCAAAGAATGGATCATGCTCACTTCCAACATTTCCGGAGGAGACAAGGGAGGTAAAATCGACAGTAAGCGCATCGCTAACATGGATTTTCCAGATCCAGGCGGGCCAATCATTAAAAGATTATGCCCACCAGCCGCAGCAACTTCCAATGCATGCTTTGCACTTTCCTGTCCTTTAACATCCCGCAAATCCAGCAAGGATCTTTCAACGCGCATGGGAGACATTAAGGGGCGTGAGAGAACCTGAGTTCCGGAAAAATGATTAACAAGGGCAACAAGATTCCGTGGGGCAAGAATAGACATATTCGGATCCGCCCACGCCGCTTCCGGACCACAATCAGCAGGACAAATCAACCCGGAATTCCGCGCATTGGCATCAATTGCTGCCGGTAAAGCTCCTGCTACACGCGATATTGAGCCATCAAGCGCTAATTCACCGAGGACTATGAAGCCGTCCAGTGCATCTTGGGGGATCACCCCCATTGACACCATCAGGGCCAGAGCAATGGGAAGGTCATAATGAGTGCCTTCCTTGGGAAGATCCGCGGGTGCCAGATTAATTGTCACACGCTTTGATGGACAAGACAGACCAATCGCGTTCAATGCCGATCTGATCCGCTCCCGGCTTTCCACAACAGCTTTATCCGCAAGACCAACAATCGTAAAGGCAGGCAACCCAGGTAAAATACGCACTTGAACTTCAACCTGGCAGGGTTTAACCCCAACAAACGCAACCGTTGAAACCCTTGCTATCATACGAGCCCCCCGTGCCCTGACGCCGATAACAAAACAGAAAAACTACGACGTTAAATAAAGAGTGCAATGGAACCACAAAGGAAACACAAAGGAAACACAAATAAAAAGAAGTTAAATATGATTAAGACATTAAATAAAAACAAAAAATGTGCACAATACAAACAATACATGACATTTTCATAATATAGGGAGAAATAAAAAAGCCTTTCACTGAGCAAAGACGCATCTTATGTAAACTTATAAAAAGGGGTGATTTATTGAAATAAGGGCGATCTATAAAGAAAAACTCTAAATTCATGAGAGAGGTAAAATAGTAAAGCAGAAAAAAGACGCGCCTTACCGTACGCTCTGAAGGCGTAATTCAATTACATCCCAGAACAAGGAAGAGATATCAGGACCTCCACAGTTCAGAATCTCCCGTATCCCACCGGGAGACGTCACATTCACTTCCGTCAGGTAATCACCAATCACATCAATGCCTACAAGAATCAAACCCTGTTCCTTGAGAAAAGGACCCAGACGATCACAAATCTCAAAATCACGCGCCGAAGGTACCGCAGCCTCTGCGCGCCCCCCCGCATGCATGTTGGAGCGGATATCGGAGGAGGATGGAACACGATTCATCATTCCGGCAAAAACACCGTCAATTAGGATAATTCGTTTATCACCTTCCAAAACTGCAGGAAGATATTCCTGAACAACAAAAGCATCCTTAAAAACATCGCAAAATAACTCCAGAAAGGCCGCTATATTCTTATCATCAGGCTTGACACGGAATACCCCCCTCCCGCCGTTTCCATAAAGGGGCTTCAAAACAATATCATTGTGCTTCAAACGAAAGTCCCGAACAGATTCGGGATCTCGGGTGATTAAAGTAGCGGGCATCAGATCACTGAAAGTCCTGACAAAAAGCTTCTCTGGTGCGTTACGAACATGAACAGGTTCGTTAATCACAAGGATACCGGGAGAAAGCCATTCCAGAATATAGGTGGTCGTAATATAGCTCATGTCAAAAGGAGGGTCCTGACGGAGAAGAATCGCATCAACCTCTCCCAAATCCTGCTGCCGTAGCTCACCTGCAGAAAAATGGCTTCCGACTTTATCGTAAAGCACAACGTCCCGCCCCCGCGCGACAACACGCTCTCCTTCCCACAACGATAGGGCTGACGGTAGGTAATGAAAAAAGGAGTGAGAACGCTTTTGCCCCTCAAGCATCAGGGCAAAAGTAGTATCTTCAGCAATATTGATTCCTTCCAGAGGATCCATTTGAACAGCCACACGTAAGCCCATGAAACCGCCTCCCCTACACTCAAGCACACCGTCCCCGACGCGCTAATCATACGCTCATTCGGAAGAAACAAATGACAGAAAAAAACCTCTCATAGTCAAAACAGAAAAGAGAAACACATAAGGCAGACAAAAAGAAGACTAGGGGCCCTCCGAACCTTTTTGCTATCTGTTAAAAAACCTCAACGGTAACAGGCCCGATATCCATACGGTTCCTTCTTCACTTTATGGGGAATAGATTATGATGAATAGAAAAACCGGAACCTTTCTCCAGAATGAGATGATGGTAATCGGAAATTTCAAATCAATCAACGGTTCTCATAAATCCTTAACCGAATCTATACCTTAAAATAATCTATACCTTAAAATAATCTATAATGATCCTGTTTTCTCTTTGAGAGTAATTCTACTTATGAGGGAGTATTTCAAGGAGACAACCATAGGTTTAACTGTGTGCCCCTATAAACCACAACAAAAAATATATCATCGCTACTATAAAATCTCAGAAAACTCAAAACATCTCCCATAAACAAAAAAATGATACAAAGGATAAACAACAACCAAATTCAGACTCGCACTCCAGCATGGTGGAAGCTGCCCCTTTCTAGCTTCTTTCTGTAACCAGACAGATGCCGCATTACGAATACGCCGCACCTGAAAAGAAGACAAGACTTCTCCCCCTTCCGCAGGCCCCGAACGCCCCTTCACTTCAAAAAAAGAAAAATGTGTACCCCGACGCACGATCAGATCAATTTCACCAAGAGATGTACGAAAACGACGGCCCAGAATCCTGTAACCCCGACAAAACAAAATAAAGCTAACCATCCCCTCCGCACGAAGACCTAGACGATAAGCCCTTCTTTTTCTCTCCCGCTGATCTTCTTTTCTTTCTTTCATTACACTTTCAACATGATACAGCCCCCTTATCAAACCGCCCCTGCCATATTATCGCAAGTGGGAAACACTAAGAAATAGGGATAAACAGAAAATACAACAGATAAAACAAATAAAATTTCATATAGCAATCATTAGGCAAATAAAATTTCATATAGCAATCATTAGGATTGAACGATATAAAGCTAGAAAAAAGGTTCGGCAGGGGCATGATTGAAAGCAATGCGGGTAAAAAAGCATATAGCGCAGAGTAGGAATGAGGAGAACGAGACTTTGACTTCCGAGAGAACCAATCACGATAAATTCACCAAGCAAGGAAAGAGACAAAGTGCAGGACACAAAAACGAAGTCTCCCGGAAGCAGAAAACAAAACCGACGACACCTCAGTGATTGGCTGAAAAGGCTCGCTCTTATCCCCGCTTTTCTGATATTAACGGCCTGCGTTCCCGGTATCCGGCAAAACTATCCCACTTACCCTGTTATCCCGCAAACAGTCAGGTCCGAAATTGGCACCGGATCCGTCAAAGTTGCCCTTCTCCTTCCCTTCACAGGGCATGGTGACAGCCAAGAGATTGCAGTCACTATGTCACAAGCCGCAAAAATGGCCATCAGTGAGCTGCCGGATTCCAATATCAAACTTATCCTCAAAGACACAAAGGGAACCGCAAAAGGAGCGGCGGCTGCCGCCAGAGAGGCCATTGCTGCAAGAGTCGAAGTGATCCTCGGCCCCCTCTTTTCTCCTTCTGTTGTTGCTGTTGGAACCATTGCCAGACGTGCAAAAATACCAGTTATCGCATTTTCCACAGATGCAAATGCCGGAAGCCCCGGTGTCTACCTCCTGAGTTTTCTTCCGCAGGAAAATATCTCCCAGATCGTTTCATACACGGCTGAAAAACGCAAAATGACGTTCGCGGCTCTTATACCGGAAACAATTTATGGCACTCTTGCCGAATCCGCCTTTTTGCAGGCCGCAGCGGCAAAGCGCGCGTCCATCGCTGGAATCATCAGATATACATATGAACCCAAAGAAATGATGCAGGCCGTTGCCGCATTATCCAAGATTGTAAAAACACAGAATGTTGATGCCATTCTCCTCCCGGACAGCCCGAAAATGCTATTACAACTCTCCCCTTATCTGGCCGGTCATGAGCTCACAAACGGAAAAATAAGATTTCTGCTTTCAGGGCAGTGGGATGATCCTTTTATAAAGCATAATTCCCTCCTTATCGGCAGTTGGTACGCCGCTCCACGAAAAGAATACTGGGAAAATTTCACCTTCCGCTACAAAGCAAATTTCGGTGTGAAACCAGTCTGGCGGATTGCGACACTCGCCTATGATGCCATTAGCCTTACCATCGCTCTCGCCCGCTACCCTCAGGGAGAACGTTTTAACAAGGAAACGCTCACAAATCCGGGAGGGTTCAGGGGGCTGGATGGTATTTTTCGCTTTACAGAAAGCGGCCTCACGGAACGACGTCTGGATATACTGGAGATACAACAAAATGGGAGAACACAGGTCATCATGGCTGCCCCCGCCCAGTTCATGGGAACCAGTGCAGCCCAGAAAAGACGGATGCTTCTATCCAGAACACCCGCCCCTAATCAATAAGTTCAACTATAAGACGATTAAGGACTGCGCGGCCCTCTACCGTTACTGCCAAACGCCCATCCTTGTGGCGCGTAATAAAACCAAGCGCTTCCAATGACGCGATGCGCTCCGGGTTCAGGTTTGTCCCGGAAAGTCGGCGATACCGATCAAGATCAATCCCTTCAACAAGACGAAGACCCATGAGAAGAAATTCCGCCCCCGACTCCGCAGGGGAAAGAGGTACGTCCTGCTCAAGACCTATTCCATTCTTTTCCACCATGGAAAGCCAGGTTTCCGGCAAACGAAAAGCAGATGCCGCATAGCGCACACTCTTCTCGAAAAAACGACCATGCGCCCCGGCACCAACGCCAATATAATCCCCGTAACGCCAATAAATGAGGTTATGGCGAGATTCCGAACCAGGACGGGCATGATTGGAAATCTCATAAGCCGGTAACCCAGCCGCTAGACATAAATCCTGCGTTAAGTCAAAGAGCGTACGGCCCCTTTCCTCCAGAGGCATAACAAGGCGCCCGGAACGTTCAAGAGAATAAAAAGCGGTTCCCGGTTCAATCGTCAATTGGTAAAGAGAGAGATGATCAGCAGCCAAAGATAACGCCAGAGAAAGTTCTTCACGCCATTCATCTTCTCCCTGATCAGGATGGGTGTAGATAAGATCAAAAGACAACCGCGGAAAAACAAGACGCGCTAGTTCCATAGATCGGAGCGCTTCGGCAGCATCATGCTGACGACCTAATGTCCTGAGCGTCGCATCCCTGAGTGACTGGACACCTAGGGAAAGACGATTGACCCCGGCACTACGGTAGCCCGCAAAACGAAGCGAATCCGAACTTGTCGGATTTGCTTCCAGAGTAATTTCAACATTCTCATCTATTGACCAGTGGCATGAAATTGCTTCCAGAATTTTAGAAACCACACGCGGATCCATTAAAGATGGTGTACCGCCTCCAAAAAAAATACTTTCCAGACGCCTTCCAGATCCGGATGTGCGTACCGCATAGTAATCCAGTTCACGAATCAGTGCCGCTGCATAACGGAATTGATCCACCTCTTTATGCCGAACATGAGAATTGAAATCACAATAGGGACATTTGGAGGCACAAAAAGGCCAATGTACATAAATACCAAAATTACCACGTAGCTCCACAGTCATGGGAGGCTATAATTCCTGTGACCGCAAGGCACGATCCCACAAGGCAGCGAAAGCCCGCGCCCGATGAGAAAGGCCGTCTCCTTTTCCTGGAGCCCAGGAATGTTTTTCTTCTGCACTCATTTCACCGAAGCTGCGCTCATAGCCCTTGGGACGGAAACAGGCATCATAGCCAAAACCCTCGTCTCCCTGCGGAGGAAAGATGATCTCACCTTCGACCTCCCCTGAAAAATGCTGCAGATGGCCATCAGGCCAGGCCAGTGATAGAACAGAAACGAAACGCGCCCCACGCGCGGCAGGCCCAAGCGCCCCCACCTGACGCAAAGCAGTATCAACACGCGCCATGGCTTTTGCAAAATCACGTTCTTCACCTGCCCATTCAGCTGTATAAATACCGGGCGCACCGAACAGGGCATCAACACATAAACCAGAATCATCCGCCAGGGCAACACAATTGGTCGCCCTGGCGGCAGAAAGAGCTTTAATCGATGAATTCTCAGCAAAAGTCGTTCCATTTTCTACAGGAACAGGCAGACCAAGGTCTCGGGCTGATAAACAGGAAATACCAAGCGGTTCCAAAAGCAAACCAAGCTCCCGCTGCTTGCCCTCATTATGGGTCGCAAGCACAAGACGTCCGCCGATAAGATGAGAGACAGAAGAGGATATCACGATACCAGAAGACTCTGCAACCGAACAAGCTCCAGCGCTCCTTTTTGTGCGGCTCTAAGCAGGTGTGAAAGCTCGTCACCGGAAAAAGGATGCTTTTCCGATGTGACCTGGACCTCAACAAGAGCGCCACTTCCAGTCACCACAAAATTGGCATCCGCATCAGCAGTAGAATCTTCCTTATAATCGAGATCAAGGAAAACAGAGCCACTGCAAATACCGCAGGAAATGCCTACCACATGATCCAAAATAGGGTCCGCCTTAAGGATATTACGTGTCTTCATCCACTGGATACAAGCATGTAGCGCAATCCACGCGCCCGTGATCGAGGCCGTGCGTGTCCCTCCATCAGCTTGCAGAACATCACAATCAATGATAATATGGTGCTCCCCCAGCGTCTTTAGGTCAATGACAGAACGCAGTGAACGGCCAATCAAACGCTGTATCTCTTTTGAACGACCTGATTGTTCCTGTCTTGAGTCGCGCTTGTTTCGTTCAGCTGTGGCGCGGGGTAACATGGCATATTCGGCGGTTATCCAGCCTTTCCCGCTTCCACGAAGCCAGAAAGGAAGGCGCTCTTCAATACTGGCCGTGCATAAAACATGGGTTTCACCGTACTTGACGAGGCAGGATCCCTCCGCGTAACGGGAAAAACCAGGTTCTAGCGTGACAGGACGTAAATCATCGGGTAATCGTCCGGAAAGGCGCATAAAATTCAGAAATCCAAATTCAGAAGTCCATCCTAACAGGACCGGTGAGTGACAGAACCGAACTTGCCGGTCACTTGACTTAGAGATAACCATACTATTTAACAGTTTTACTGTTACCATTGCAAAGTATTTCTTCCCAAAAAGGGAAAAATCATATCTTCAGGAAAATATTTGAACAAGGAAAAAGAGGAGAAAAACGGTATCGCAGAGGTGATATTTCTGCACACCTGCCATCTCGTTTAAAACTCGGGCTGACAGGAGTATAATTCCAGAAATCATCCAAGATGCGGTATCATGCTGAACAGGCACATCAGAACCGCATATGAACAGCACATTCAAAGGCGCGCGCGGCTCAAGAGATAAAGACCATGTTCAAAACCTTTACGAGGCACCATGCCCCATAAAAAAAGAATATTTGCGCAGCTTAATGAACGGTCTCACAAAATTTTTTGCTCCATTGTGGAAAGCTATCTTGAAAACGGAGAACCCATCGGGTCACGCAACCTAAGCAAGGCTCTGCCCATTAAGCTCTCACCTGCCTCTATACGCAACGTTATGGCAGATCTTGAAGAACGGGGCTTTGTCTACGCTCCCCATGTGAGCGCTGGGCGCTTGCCAACACAAAAGGGATTAAGATTCTTTGTTGATGCCTGTCTTGAACTGCGACAACTCAGCAAAAAAGAGCAGGACGAAATTGATTCTACAATCGGAAATCTTGACGCAAGGCCCAATTATGAAACCATCTTGTCTGAAACCTCTGATCTCCTGTCAGGTCTGAGTTGCTGTGCCGGTGTCGTCCTGGAGTCTAAGGGAGATAAAAAATTACAACAAGTTGAATTCATCCGCCTGGAAGACACGAAGGCGCTGGTGGTCCTTGTAAGTACGGACAGGGAGGTTGAAAATAGGATCATAAATATACCCCTGGATATACCGAATTCAAGCCTGATTGAAGCAAGCAATTATCTCAGCACCCACTTGCGCGGACGCACAATCACGGAAACCAAAGCCTTTATTGAAAGAGAACAAAAAGTAGAAAAAGCACAGCTTGACTCACTTACAAGGACGCTCGTAGAAGCAGGAATTGCAAGCTGGCAGGAAAATGCTTCCGGAAATAATAGGACTCTCATAGTGCGGGGGCAAGCTAAGCTACTCAACAACCTGAATGCGTCTGAGGATATTGAACGGGTGAGGCAATTATTCATTGATCTGGAGAGAAAAAGCGAAGTCATGGAGCTATTTAGCTTAGCAGAAAAAGGAAATGGTGTCCGGATCTTTATCGGATCAGAAAATAAATTATTTTCCCTCTCCGGATCCTCCCTTGTCCTTTCGCCCTATTACGATTCGGAAAAAAAGGTTATCGGTGTCCTCGGTGTAATTGGGCCTACACGCCTCAACTACGCCCGTATTGTCCCTGTCGTTGACTATACAGCAAAATTGGTGACACACCTTCTCACTTGATTTAAAAGGCAGAAAAACACATATAAAAGCAAACACCTACCCTGCCCGCACCCCGCAATAGGTAAGTTGCATGATAAGACGCATCAGATGCATAAAAGGAAATTCAGGAGAATAAAAAGAAAATGAACGATACGTATAAACAGGATCAGGCACAAGCACAAGCACAAGCACAAGCACAAGCACAAGATCAGGATCAGGATCAGGATCAGGATCAAGCACAGACACAGACACAGACACAGACACAGACACAGACACAGACACAGGATCAAGCACAAGATCAGGAGTGGGCGGAACGCAAAGAAGGAGAGGCCCCTGAAAACGTTACCGGAGAATCTTCTGGTAAATTCGGTGACCCGCCGAAAGGGTTGGACGCACTGGATAAGAAAGATTTATCAGAAAGACTGCTCCGGGCCTTAGCTGAAACAGAAAATATACGACAACGCTCTGAACGCCAGATACAGGACGCACAGGTCTATGCCGTAACAAATTTCGCGCGGGATATCCTTTCTGTCTGTGATAATTTAAAACGGGCTCTTACCAATATACCGGAACAAGAAGACAAAGATGAGGAGCCGGTCCTGCGCGCACTGCGAGAGGGCCTCGGCATAACCGAACAAGAAATGTCCAAGACACTGGAGAAATATAAAATCCGCAAAATTGATGCTCTCAATCAACGGTTTGATCCTAATATTCACCAGGCTATGTTTGAGGTTGTACAAACCGATATTCCTGCCGGTACGGTCATCAAGATTTTTCAGGATGGTTATTGCATCCATGACCGTGTTTTACGACCTGCCATGGTCGGCGTCTCAAAAGGTGGCCCCAAAGTGCCGCCACCACAAAAAACCATTACAGAAGACAAAGAACCCGCACAGATGAAATCAGAGACAACTGATATACCGCCAACGGAGGCCGCAACAGACGAAAAATAGCAGACCGATAGGAACCGCCCCTCTTCACGCAGTATCACGCAGTAGAAAAGCTAACCGGGGCATGGCCACACAGCAGAAAACAGCATAATAGAAAGGCAATGGAGTGCTGGAAAAAGACCTCCCCGAAAAAACCACTCCGGAAGAAAAAAAACAATAGCCGTGCAGCCCCGCCCGTAAGCACAAAAATAATGCAAAGTGCCCACGCTTCACACCTGAAGCCCTCAAAGAACCGACTGCAGGTCAGCTCATATAAAGAGCCGCCGCGCGCCCCGGCGTTATATTTGGAGACGGCGTTTTTCCAGATAATGCACCCTGCATCTCTAAAAAGCGGATTGAAGCGGTCAATTGCTCCAGCCGCAGTCTCTTACGAGATGGTAAAAGGATCTCTGATTTCGTGCTATCGTTTATTTGATCAACTAAACGATCATATTCCCGTTTTTCGGCGGAAGAGAGTGCTTTGATCTCACGTTGAGTCTCCAGTTTTTTCAATTGAGTGGAAATATTGCGCAGCTGATGCTTTGCGGCTTCGCTTTTCGGACGCTCCTGGACTCTTTCCAGAGCGCGTGATCTGAGACGCTCAAGGCTTTCATGCCGTTGTTTCTGCGCGCCCCGCAAAGGGGCGGCAAGAAGATCGTCAACTTTTCCGGTCAAGGCTTTCAGACGGGCATTTCCTTTTACATCGACATATTCCTTGCCCATAATAGCATAAGCCTCCCGGTAAAGCTGGAGACGTTCTTTATGCTCTGAGGCTGATAATCCCGCAGAACCCGACGCTTTTGCCTCCAGGAGGCTGATTTTCTCTTGCTTCTTCGACAACATTTTTGTTTGCGCGGGGGACAAGGCCGTCTTAAACCCAAGGAGATGTTTTCTTTCCCGATCAAGACCTTTGACCAGCAACCCAATCGATTCATCGGAACGCGAATGTGCACCAGCAGAAAAAAGAGCTGAGGCTCCACCTTGAAGTGCCCCCCCCAATGCGCTGGAAAAATGTGAGGCTGAAAGAAACAATGTGCGACCCTCCCCGATCAAGGTCGTCATCTTTGCAATTATCCGGGGTGCCATTATCCGGGAAAGATGACGTTCAATTCCGTGAACCGCACCCTTCACAAACCGGTGCCTTCCTTCAACATTCCCCCAACGACTTTGAGACAAGAATATAGTGAAAAAGGAATTAAAATAATGTTAAGCATATATTTATTCCTCTTCCTCTCGGGAACAGAAAAAACAAGGAGGAAACGAAAGGCCCGTTCATTAAAACAATGAAAAAGACTGAAAAAAGAGTCTCATGAACATATAATGGCCTTGAAGAACATAGCACTTGCCCCTATATCTAGGACTTGTCTCTGTGAAAGCGTGGATGTATTCAGCGCAATCATGTGTCTTTTCGTTTCGGTGAAAATTTCTGTAATCACGGAAAAAACCTTTCTTTTCTTCCCTGTCTTCTAGATTTCGGAGAGCAGAAAAGAAAGGCTCCCGGGAAAGAGGGTTTCGTAAGGAAAGTAAAGCGTCGCAAAGAGCACAGAGGGGGGACTAAAGAGCGGTTATAAGGGACAAGGGAATATAAGTTAAATCGTTTGGGGAACATATTAGTAGCCCCAAGAGTCTAACCGGATTTTATGCGAGGATTTGGTCCATGGGAAAAGTGATGGGTATTGATCTCGGAACGACGAATTCGTGCGTCTCCGTGATGGAAGGCAAAACACCTAAGGTTATTGAGAATTCAGAGGGTGCACGTACAACGCCTTCCATGGTTGCCTTCACGGAAGAAGGTGAACGTCTGGTAGGACAGCCAGCTAAGCGACAGGCTGTGACCAATCCTGAACATACCCTTTTTGCTTTCAAGCGTCTCATCGGACGAACGTATAAAGACCCATTAACACAGAAAGACAAAGGGCTTGTTCCCTATCACATTGTTTCTGCCGACAATGGAGACGCGTGGATAGAAGCACGTGGTGAGAAATATTCTCCTTCACAGATTTCCGCTTTCGTTCTCCAGAAAATGAAAGCAACGGCAGAGGAATATCTCGGGGCCAAAGTTGATAAGGCCGTCATCACAGTTCCTGCTTACTTCAACGACGCCCAACGTCAGGCAACAAAAGATGCCGGAAAAATTGCTGGACTTGAGGTGCTGCGCATCATAAATGAGCCAACAGCAGCAGCACTTGCCTACGGGCTTGAAAAAAAAGGGAGCGGAATTGTTGCCGTTTACGATCTCGGAGGTGGCACATTTGACGTGTCCATCCTCGAAATCGGAAGTGGTGTCTTTGAAGTGAAATCCACAAATGGAAACACCTTTCTTGGCGGTGAAGATTTCGATATGCGCCTCGTTTCATGCATGGCTGAAGAGTTTGAGAAAGAAAACGGAATTGATCCGCGTAAGGACAAGCTCGCCCTCCAGCGTCTCAAAGACGCCGCAGAAAAAGCAAAAATTGAACTCTCCTCATCCCAACAAACAGAGATCAATCTCCCTTTCATAACCGCAGATGCAACGGGACCGAAGCATCTCACAATGAAGCTAACACGCGCAAAATTTGAATCCATGGTTGATGATCTTCTTCAGAAAACCGTTAAACCCTGCGAAGACGCATTAAAGGATGCAGGGCTTAAAAAGGAAGAAATAGATGAAGTCGTTCTCGTTGGAGGAATGACACGCATGCCTAAAGTTCAGGATCTGGTAAAAGACCTGTTCGGGAAAGAACCAAGCAGAGGCGTCAACCCTGATGAAGTTGTTGCCATGGGGGCCGCTATTCAGGCCGGTGTTCTTCAGGGGGATGTGAAGGATGTTCTGCTCCTTGATGTTACGCCGCTTTCTCTGGGCATTGAAACACTGGGCGGGGTCTTCACAAGGCTCATTGACCGAAACACAACCGTTCCTACAAAAAAAAGCCAGACATTTTCTACCGCAGAGGATGGACAGACGGCTGTCACGATCCGTGTGTTTCAGGGAGAACGGGAAATGGCCTGCGACAACAAGCTCCTTGGGCAGTTTGACCTCGTCGGTATCCCTCCCGCTTCTCGTGGAATGCCACAGATTGAGGTCAGTTTTGATATTGACGCCAACGGAATCGTCAAAGTCACGGCCAAGGACAAGGCAACAGGAAAAGAGCATGAAATACAAATACACGCATCCGGAGGCCTCTCAGACGCTGATATAGAAAAAATGGTTAGGGATGCCGAGGAAAATGCCGAGGGGGATAAACAGCGGAGGGAGCTGATCAATACCAAAAATCAATCGGAAGCTACAATTCATTCCACAGAAAAAGCCCTCTCTGAGCATGGTGATAAAATAGAAGAAAACGAAAAAGCGACAATTGAAACGGCTATCAAAGACTTGAAAAGTGTACTTGAAGAGGAAGATATTGGGGCAATAAAAGAAAAAACCACTCTCCTCGCTCAGGCCGCCCTGAAACTTGGAGAAGCCCTGTATAAGGACGGACAGGACAGACAGAACGGACAGGACGAGACCGCAGACGCCATGGGCGGTAACATGAGGGACGAGAATATCCTTGATGCCGATTTCGAAGAAATGAAAAATGCTGAGGGAGAAGACAAGCCTGCATAAGCTCGTACGCTTTTTCTGTCTCCTCACCGGAACCGCCTCGTTAAAAAAGGAGGTCCTGTGAGGGAGAGAGGATGTTTGCAGGGAAAGATAAGCAAGGTGTTCACGGACAGCAAAAGAACCGCTGCTCTGAAACTGTTTTAGTATCATCCGGGAGATATAGACGTCTTCATGGCCAAAAAAGATTTTTACAGTCTCTTGGACATTTCCAGAGACGCCGAGGAAAAAGAGATAAAAGCAGCATTCCGCAAGCTTGCCATGCGTTATCACCCGGATCGCAATCAAGATAATCCAGAGGCTGATCAGCGCTTCAAGGAAATCAACGAAGCTTACGAAATTCTTAAAGACCCGCAAAAGCGGGCAGCCTATGACCAGTTTGGTCATCAAGCATTTGAGGCAGGCGGGTCTGGGAATGCGAGCGGTGGCTTCTCCTCTTCTATGCCCGATTTCTTTGAAGACCTCTTCGGCAATATCATGGGAAAAGGGCAGCGGCAGGAGAGAGGCGGCGCTGATTTGCGCTACAATATCGAAATCTCTCTTAAAGATGCCTATCAGGGTAAAATAGAAAAAATAACAGTCAAGTCCGGCGTCAGTTGCAAACAGTGCAACGGATCCGGGGCCGCAGCAGGATCAAGTCCTAAAAATTGTTCCACCTGCAGTGGAAATGGAAAAATTTACGCAAGACAAGGTTTTTTCAGAATTGAGCAAACCTGCGTTGCGTGCCAAGGACGTGGGCAAGTCATTGAAAAACCTTGCAATATCTGTTCTGGGGCCGGACGAACGTCGCAGGAGAGAACCCTTTCTGTGAACATACCTGCAGGGGTTGAAGATGGAACGAGAATACGCCTCTCCGGCGAGGGAGAGGGTGGAATACGGGGGACCCCCTCCGGAGACCTTTATGTCTTTCTCTCCATTAAACCACATCTCTTCTTCCAGAGGGACAGGGCTGACCTTTTCTGTCATGTACCAATCTCTATGACTAAAGCCGCACTGGGCGGACATATTGAAGTTCCAACCATTTCTGGCACAAGGACAAAAGTAAAAATTCCTGAGGGGATACAGTCCGGAAAACAAATCCGCCTTCGGGGACAGGGAATGCCTCTTATGAGAACAAAGCAAAGGGGTGATACATATATCCAGGTCATGGTTGAAACGCCTTGCAATCTCAACAAAAAGCAAAAAGATCTGCTCATGCAGTTTGAAGAGGCCTCAAGTGACAGCAATAATCCGGAATCGTCTGGTTTCTTTGCAAAAGTAAAAGAGTTTTGGGGAGGAATCAGTAATTAAATTTCATTCCCTTTTCATACCGCGAATCAGGCATCTGTATGGAAAAACTTCTGCACAGGTTATAGAAAGGCTCCCGTCGAAAAAGAGTGGATATCAAAAATGAAAAAGCAGCACAGTAAAGAAAAAGGATATTTTCATTTCCTTCTGAAATGGATCAGAAATCCCTCTCTGATCGGGTCTGTTGCTCCTAGCAGTAAAGCCTTGTCCCGCAAAATGGCCAGACAGGTTAATCCTTCCGTTCCAGGACTCATTATTGAGCTCGGACCGGGAACAGGGACTGTTACAGACGCACTGATTGAATGTGGAATTGATGAAAATCGGCTTGTACTGATTGAAGCTGATGAAGAATTTGCTGCACTTTTACTCCTGCGGTTTCCAAAAGCACAGATCATTATAGGCGATGCCTATGAAATCGCCGCTCTGACAAAGAACCTTCCTGTCCCTGTTTCCGCAATTGTTTCCAGTCTTCCCCTTTTTACCCAACCCCTTGCACGACGGAAGGTTTTATTACAGGAAGCATTGCTCCTGTTACAAAACAAGGAAAAAAATGAGGCACAGGGCGCTTTTATTCAGTTTACCTATGCGCTGAAATCTCCTATTTCCCCTGATAAAGATCGTTTCTCCCTTCACGGCACGCGCCGCGTCTGGTGGAATATGTTTCCTGCGCGGGTCTGGATATATCGCCCCGTGAATAATCCATGAAGAGATAGTCCTGTAGGGTCCGTTCTCCGTACCTTTTGCGGCCTCTCCTCCGTCTTTCCTTTTCATAGAGCACAGGGCACTGAACGCGCGAAGTAAAAACAGCACTACTACCGCACATTTTCTTCTTGTCATACGAAGGCATACTTTTGAAAAAAAAAACGCCTCTTGAACCGAAAGACCGTCTTATCCTCGCCCTTGATCTGCCTTCAGTAAATGATGCCCGTTACCTAGTAGATAAGATCGGGGAAACGGTTTCAATTTACAAGATCGGTTACCGTCTCGGCTATGCAGCAGGTGGTCTTGAGCTTGCTCAACAGCTGGTTGAGCAGGGAAAGCAGATTTTTCTTGATTTCAAACTGCATGATATCCCTCAAACCGTAAGCCAGGGGATTAAATCCCTCAGCAGGACGGGCGCGTCTTTCCTGACAGTTCATGCTTATCCACAGACCATGCGCGCCGCCATTAAGGGACGAGGGGCGGGAGACCTCACATTACTTGCGGTAACGGCACTGACATCTTATGACGACACAGACGCGGCGGAAGCCGGCTATGCTCTCAATATTCATGACCTGACTGCACGTCGTGCCCGACAAGCCTGTGAAAGTGGCATGGACGGACTTATTATCGCTGCAACCGAGGCTAAGGATATCAGAGCAATAATCGCTCCTCATATTGAACTGATTACGCCCGGTATCCGGCCTTTCGGAGCGCTCGCGAATGATCAGAAACAAACCATGACGCCCGGAGAAGCACTAAAGGCCGGGGCTGACCGGCTCGTCATCGGACGCCCCATACTTTCTGCCAATGATCCTAAAGAGGCCGCAAAGCAGATCATGGATGAAATTAACGAAGCTTTGACGACCGCATAAAATATCAATTTATATAAAATGTTAATCTATAAAGGACGAAATCCTGTGAATACTCTTTCCCTTCTTAAAAAAAGGAGCCACACATGTCCCTGATGCGTCTTGTCATTTCTGGAGCAACAGGACGCATGGGAAACACACTAATACGGACCATTCATCGGAGTCCTCATGCTGTCATCACAGGGGCCATCACAGGACCTCAGGACCCTCATCTGGGCCAGGATGCCGGGATCTGTGCAGGGCTTTCTTGCATAGGTGTCCCCCTGACTGACGACCCCGCTACGGCCCTTAAGCACGCCGATGGCATCATTGATTTTTCAACACCGGAAGCAAGCCGACGACTCGCTCTTGACGCGGCAGAAGCCGGAATCGTCTCTGTCATTGGCGTGACTGGATTTTCGACTGGAGAGGAAGATGACATTCAGGCCGCCGCAGAGCGGATCCCGATTATAAAATCTGCAAATATGAGCCTGGCTGTTGCCCTTCTTGCGAACCTCCTCTTCCGGGCTGCTGAAATACTAGATGAAAGCTTTGATATCGAAATCCTTGAAATGCACCATCGGAACAAGGTGGACGCCCCATCAGGCACTGCATGGATGCTTGCCCAGGCTGCCGCACAGGGAAGGAATGTACAACTTGAAGACTGTGCTGTGAAAGCTCATACATCTGATACAGGAGCTAGAAGTGCAGGCCAGATTGGCTTTGCGGTCTTGCGGGGCGGGTCTGTTGTTGGGGATCATCATGTTATTCTCGCGGGTGATGATGAGCAGATTGAATTGACACATAAAGCTCAAAATCGCAATATCTTCGCTCATGGAGCCCTGAAGGCCGCTTTGTGGGGCCTTCATCAGGAGCCGGGTCTTTATTCTATTGCCGATGTCATCAGATCCACTGATCTGAAAACGAAATTTGATCTGAAAGCGAAAGAAGAGTGATAAAAAAACAGTTTCTCGTTTTGCTGCGTCATGGACAGAGCACATGGAATGCGAAAAACCTTTTCACGGGGTGGAAAAATCCTGATTTATCCCCATACGGGCAGGAAGAAGCCCGTCTTGCTGCACAAAAATTGCAGAAGCGTGACCTTTCCTTTGACATTGCTTATACCAGCAGACTCACACGTGCCCGACATACCCTCTCAATCATTCTTGAGGAACAAGAGCGGACTCACATCCCGATTGTGGAAACGGAAGCTCTCAATGAACGCAATTACGGGCAGCTCTCAGGCGTTAATAAAAAAGAAGCAGAGCTAAAATGGGGAGAAAATCAGGTTCAGTTATGGCGCCGTTCTTATGAAAAACCTCCTCCGGGAGGGGAGAGTCTCAAAGATACGGCAGCACGAGTTCTTCCCTTCTACATCCGGCATATCATGCCTGAGTTGCTCTCGGGACGCAATGTGCTCGTTGTTGCCCACGGAAATTCACTGCGGGCGTTGATTATGGTTCTGGAAGGCTTTGATCCGCAGCAAATTACCCAGCTTGAAATTAATACAGCTGTTCCGATCATTTACCGGATTAATCCGGATTCAACGGTAGATTCAAAAGAAATCCTTTAGCAACAGGAGCCAGAGTTCCTCTCCCTGTAAAAATCGTAAAATCAGGAAAACGCAAAGGGGGGTATGCGGCTTCTTGATCCTGATATTCTGAGCAACGAGCCGTAAAGGACTTCAGCTTCACCATAGATCACAATCTTTTCAATGGAGCCTTTTCCTTTCCATGACGCTCAAAACCCGTGAGCGAAAAAACGAGGAGGGCAGGGGAATAATATTCGTTGCGCAGAAAAAACATACTTAAATCCTGAATTTCAAATTCTTCTGCCTAACATATAAGTTAGTTTCAAATCACTTTGGAAAAACAATCTTCTCACACGAGCGGTCAATGAGTTTTATGATTTTTTCTACCCGCCTTCCATTCATACCTGCTTTGTCATGGTGAAAACTGATCCAGTGTAAAATAGGGGTTACTCCGGAAACTATAGAAAGCAATTCATCATGCATATAGTCTCGTCCGCATAAAAAATTAAATTAAGCGCGGCATCTCCACGTTTTTTCCCATCTTTGAAAAAAAGATTTGTCAAGCTTAGTGAAAGCTATACGTACCGGTTATCAACCTATGTGGTGTAAGTTCGGGACTTCATTGAATGAAAAAAGGACATTCCCCCCTCAGCTAAAAAAGACAGACGGATGATATCCGCCTCTGCTGCCATGAGCAGAAATTTAAGGAATCAAAGGCGGATATAATCTTCTGAACCGCAAAAAACAACCCTTGCAATTCACTAAAACTGCCGCATCCCTCACACAGATTGTAGACAAAAGAACTTCACAAGAAGGCAACAAGCCGGAATACAAACTCCCCTTTCCCGAAACCTATAAAGCGCTGCACGACCAGACAATGTAGAACACATTGACTATGAAAACAGGGAAGATAAAAGAAGGAGAAACAGGAGACAGAAAACACCTTCCAGATCCCCGGCCCCACCCCCTGATTTTTGAAAAAACATTTAGAAGAATACAGAGCCTGATACAGGCAGCGCGCAGCAGGAACTCTTATATGGCAACGCATCTTTCCAAAAAACAAATCGAAAATCTCTTCCAACAGCTTCAGACATATCACCCTATAGCTAAAACCGAACTCAACTTCACGAACCACTACACTCTCCTCACTGCGGTTATCCTCTCGGCACAGGCAACCGATGCAAGCGTTAATAAAGCAACAGGGCTTTTGTTTGCTCTTGCCGAAACTCCAGAAAAAATGCTGGCTCTCGGAGAACAAAAGCTGTGCGACTATATCAAAAGCATCGGCCTTTATCGTAACAAGGCAAAACATATCATCAAGACAGCTCGAATACTCATGGAACAGCATAAAAGCAAAATTCCCAAAACACGGGAAGCGCTTGAAAAATTACCTGGTGTCGGGCGCAAAACAGCTAATGTTATTCTCAATGTCGCTTTCAATGAACCAACCATTCCCGTTGATACCCATGTCTTCCGGGTTTCCAACCGCACAGGTCTCTCGGACGAAAAAAACGTCCGGGAGGTTGAACGCGATCTGGAACGGCATATCCCCCCCATCGCCAAATCACAGGCCCATCACTTGCTCGTTCTTCATGGTCGCTATATCTGTAAAGCACGGAAACCTCTTTGCAACCGGTGCCCTATCGATTCTCTCTGCTTATTTTCAGAGAAAATCTTCTGAAAATACAAGACAAAAAAACAACCTTGCGACATAAAAACACATCATGGTTGCCGCCGTCACTTACATGGCTATACTCTCAGGTGCTTTTTTCATCTCTTCATATTCTGGAGTTCTCAATGTATAAAAAATTTGATGTCCTCGGGATCGGGAATGCAATC
This sequence comes from Alphaproteobacteria bacterium, assembly GCA_028599125.1. Lineage (GTDB taxonomy): Bacteria > Pseudomonadota > Alphaproteobacteria > Rhizobiales > NORP267 > JAQRMX01. Next base: position 47,732 of record JAQRMX010000028.1, read on the forward strand.
GTTGATATTCTTTATCCCGTAACAGATACATATCTTGAACAAAATAACCTCATCAAGGGCACTATGCGCTTGATAACTGAAGAGGAAAGCAAAAAACTTTACGCGGGTATAGGAGAAAAAAAAGAAATCTCAGGCGGTTCAGCGGCCAATACGATTGCAGCTCTTTCCTCTCTCAGTATGAATTGTGCCTATATTGGCGTTGTTCGTGATGATCCCTCCGGAAAAAGCTTTCGAGAGGGTCTCACCGGTCAAAATGTACATTTCGAAACAGCGCCACGTAAAAAAGGCCTCCCGACCGCATGCTCATTCATACTCATCACTCCGGATGGAGAGCGCACAATGAATACCTTCCTGGGGATTTGTAATACGCTTGAACCGGAAGATATTGACCCGGAATTGATCAAAAGCTCAAAAATCATATATCTGGAGGGCTATCTGTTTGATCCTCCTCTGGCAAAACAGGCCTTTTACAAAGCTGCTGATCTTGCACGAAAGGCAAATAACAAGGTTGCCCTCACGCTCTCGGATGCCTTCTGTGTTGACCGCCATCGCCATGAATTTCTTGACTTTATCAAAAATAAAGTTGATATTCTTTTCGCCAACGAGATGGAAATCACAGCCCTTTACGAAACTGAAAGCTTTGAAGAGGCGTGTAAAAAAGTTCGTTCTGATGCTCCTATGGCAGCTCTCACACGAAGCGAAAAAGGTTCTGTCATCATCACAGGAGACCAGACCCACAGCATACCTGCACAAACGCTTGATCAGGTGATTGATCTTACCGGAGCAGGAGATATCTACGCCGCCGGCTTCCTGTGCGGCTATACAAGGCAGCTTCCCTTGTACCGTGCTGCCATGCTCGGCAATATCTGTGCCGCAGACATTATCTCCCAGATCGGTGCCCGTTCAGAAAATAACCTGCTTGAGAAAGCAATCACAAAAGGGTTCCACTTATAACACATTGAAGGCGCACACGTGGAAGAAAAGCCCCGGTGCCAGACGGAAGCAAATGTTTTTGATAAAGATAAAGATAAAGATAAAAAACAGAGAGCCATCCCGAAGGACTGGTAACGCCTTGCAGGGAAAGCCCAAAACGCAGGAGATCAGGACTGACGCAGATATAGTTGCGTAATCTGGTGATAAAATCCCTTTTCGAGAACGACATCAGCCTGCGTACGGCTGGAGAGAATATTCTCGTGCAGATTTAAAAGATTTACCTCCTCCCAGATTTTTTCAGCAATGCCAACGACAGCTTCATCATCAAGATCACTGTAACGCTGAAAGAAAGAAGTGGCATCACGGGAAGACTCCGCACGCAGACGCATGAACCGCTCCACATACCACTGGCGAAGCATTTTTTCTCCCGCCTGAAGATAAATCAGAAAATCCAGATAATCCGAAACCGAGGATCCGGTCTGTGACTCTTCAGGAGGATAAAATGCAGAACACAGATTAATACCTTCCAGAATGATACACTCAGGCTGCTCAATCCTGGTAAATTCTCCAGGCAATATATCATAAACCTGATGTGAATAAATCGGGACCTGCACAGCAGGAAGACCCGCTGTAACAGCTTTCAGAAAATCAAGAAAACGAGCATTATCAAAGCTTCCAGGGAAACCTTTTTTCTCAAGCAGACCCTTCCGCTTAAGAATGGCATTAGGGAAGAGAAAGCCATCTGTTGAAACCACATCAACCTTCGGACAGTGAGGATATTTTTCTAATTCAAAACGCAAAAGACGAGCTGTTGTTGATTTTCCTACCGCGACAGAACCCGTAAGACCAATAAGGAAAGGGCCCGCTTTCCTCGATTTTCCTGTAACTAAACCAAAAAGGGCAGGTGATGCTTCCATAAGAAAAGAGACAATCTGCGATAGATGCAAAGCCGGGCTCTCCATTTCTTTTTCCGGACTCCTAACATCCGGATCGTCCTTTCTGTCCTTTTCCTTCAGGCAGCATAACGCGCTCTCACGAAGCCTGACCTCTTCCTCCCCTGAAAGGCAACGATGAGACGGAATATCAGAATGAGAGAGCCCCTCCCCCTCATCAGGACTGGAAAGCAGATTCTTTCTACGAGAGGCCTTCTCCTCATGACCTGATTGCCCCAGACGCCGTTCCAGTACCCTCATAACCTGCTCCAGAGAAACCTCTCCTGCCTCAAGAAGAACCAAAAAATGATAGAGCAGATCAGCGGCTTCATGGGCAAGCTGATCCTTATTTCCTGACAAAGCCGCAATAACCGTTTCAAACGCCTCTTCGCCAAATTTTTTTGCACAGGCAGCAGATCCGGCATCAAGGAGGCTTTTCGTGTAAGACGTCTGCGCCTCTCCATAACGGCGTGAGACAATGAGCTCTCTCAATGCAAAAAGACTAAACGCCGCCATGTCGGCCTCTGCTATTTCTTTTTCCACTTCCTTTATGCACAGCTCAGAACTCCACGCGCAGAGAAAACATCCATGCAGATCAGGAAATGACGAAAAAAACAATATGGGGTCACGGCCATGAGCAATCATCCTCTCTCACCGGAATATCTGCTTTTCTCATATACGCCTTCGCCTGAGGGATTGTGAATGTACCAAAATGAAAGACAGAGGCAGCAAGAGCTGCATCTGCTCCTCCTTTCTGAAAAACATCAACAAAATGATCAAGTGTCCCCGCCCCACCAGACGCAATCACAGAAACACCAACAGCATCAGTAATGGCACGCGTTAGCGGCACATCAAAGCCCTCTCCCGATCCGTCCCGGTCTATTGATGTGAGCAGGATTTCCCCTGCCCCATACGTAACGATTTTTCTTGCAAAATTAATCGCACATAGTCCCGTTGCCCAGCGTCCTCCCTGAGTAAAAACCTCCCATCGAGGGGGAAAATTTGGACCAGAAACCTGTTTTGCATCAATAGACACTGTAATGCACTGGCTGCCAAATTTCTCCGCTGCACGCTGCACGAAATGTGGCTCTTCCACGGCGATTGTCCCGAGAGAAACCTTATCCGCACCGGAAAGAAGAAGAGCACGGATAGCATCAAGGCACCGGATCCCCCCCCCTGCACTAAGAGGAATGAAACAATTTTCTGCCGTACGTTCCAATATATCAAGCATGAGCGGCCGTTTTTCATAGCTAGCCATGATATCAAGAAAACATATTTCATCGGCACCTGCACGGTTATACGCGATGGCAGCTTCAACCGGATCTCCGGCATCCCGCAAGGCAACAAAATTGAGACCCTTTACAACCCTGCCTTCCTTGACATCAAGACAGGGAATGAGACGTTTTTTAAGCACACACACACCCGAGAAGTTCAAGAGCCGCAGAAAGTTCCATACGGCCATCATAAAGTGACCGACCAATAATAATGCCCTCAAGATGTGAACAGTCCGGTTCAAGCAGGCGCCGCACATCATCAAGAGAGGCAATCCCACCAGAGGCAATCACGGGAATAGTGGTTGACTCGGCAAGTAATAGCGTAGCTTCAAGGTTAATACCTTTCAAAGCACCGTCACGCCGGATGTCCGTAAAAATAATTGCAGAAACACCTGCCTCTTCAAGGCAAGGAAGCATCTCTCCGGCCATCAAAGAACAGGTCTTTACCCATCCCTCGATGGCAACCTGCCCATCTCGTGTATCCAGACCCACGGCGATGCGATCTGGAAACTCTCGGCAAGCCTGATGAATCAAATTAGGATCCAGAACTGCAGCAGTGCCCAAAATTATGCGGGCGATCCCCTTTTCAAGCCAGAATGAAATATCATCAAGGCTCCTTATGCCGCCTCCTAGCTGAATCGGTAGATCAACAGCGCTCAGAATATCTTCAATCACAGCAGAATTACAGGAGCAACCGGCAAACGCGCCATCAAGATCAACCACATGAAGCCATTGAGCCCCCTGGTCAGAAAAATATCGTGCCTGTGCCGTAGGATCAGGGTTGTAATGTGTTGCCTGGGACATATCACCTTGCGACAAGCGCACACAACATCCTTCTTTCAAATCAATCGCAGGAAATAAGATCATGGCTTCCATGTAAGAAAATCCGCAAGAAGCGAAAGCCCAAATCTTCCGCTTTTCTCCGGATGGAATTGTACCCCGACCAAGTTATCTCGCGCAATCATTGCCGTTACAGGACGACCATGCATTGTGCAGGCGACCACATGCTCCGCCCCGGATAACGGTACAAAAGCGTAGGAATGGATAAAATAGGCGTGCGCTCCCTCTTTCTCAGAAGAAATAGCAGACAAAACATCATGCGCACGAACAGCTGTGAGTTGGTTCCACCCCATGTGCGGGATCTTTACCCTCTCACCACCACAGAGCGGCGGTGTCATCAATGCCACATGACCATCAATCCAGCCCAGACCTGTCTCAAAACCATGTTCCAGACCATGGCTGGCCATCAGTTGCATACCGACACAAATACCAAGAAAAGGGCAGCTTTCACGACGTACACGACAAATCAGAGCCTCCACCATACCAGAAATCCCCTGAAGACCACGCATACAACCCCGGAAAGAACCGACACCCGGCAGAACAATCCGGTCAGCATGCACAATCTCACGAGGATCATTGCTGACGCGGAGCGTGCAAGACAGACCCCACTCACGGATCACAAATTCAAGAGCTTTCTGAACCGAATAGAGATTGCCAGAACCGTAATCAATAACCGTAACATTCATGCTCCTAATTTTCCGATCCTGAACCCAGATAATCCAATAGGCATCCGATAACGTTCCGGAAGAGATATCTCTTCCGGAATGTCCTCACAAAAAGGAGAAGAAGAGGAAGAAGAGGAAGAAGAAGAGGCCACTTCAAAAAAAAACAGCACTTCTGCCATTTTTTTATTTTCCGCAACGAACATATCCACAAAAGCATAGCCCAAATAGAGCAGATATTTTTGATAAAATAAGGAAACTTTACAACTCAAAAGGCAGGACAAAAACAAACAGGCCGATAAAGAAAGGTAAAATAAGTCGTATTCCCAAATCAAATATTTAAAAGCAGAATTCATTAGAAAGACATAAAGCAGGAGCGAGCTAGGAAAGAAGAAAAGCCAGCTAAAACCCTCTTTGACAAAAACAAGCTCACCAGAAACATTCGAGGTGCAAGGCCACTGATAGACAGAATAAATTTTCACTGAGACTCCTTGGATTTTACACTCTCCCCCTGCCTACAAGACAAAGGCACAGCTGAAATAAAAGGATAAAGGAAGAAAGAGACCATGAAAAGGGAAACAGAAACGACAATTCAATGCCCTGTATACCCAGATGATCAAAATCTGGAACATGTACAGGAGCAAAAGCAAACCCCCGTCTCAACGGGAGACATGACATAGATCTTCCGTACATGCAAGATCGCAAAAACTAACCGACCGGCAAGAAAAGCTACAGAAAAACGCAAATGAATCCTGTATCCCCATATTTCCTCGAAACATAAGCTGTGCTTTAGCACGCATCGTTCAGAAAAAAGCTACAAGCGTCTTAAAAAGAGGAACAGATCCCCCTCCCGGATTTTCCTTCAGCCCTGACAGAAAAGTGAACCATCTTCTCCTTGACTGCGAGCTCTGAATAAATTTTCATAAACAATGAAAATGCAAAAGAGCCTCTCTTGAAGAATTCATTTTCTGCAAACCCCTGGATCGCAGAAGCGGACGTTCCCTTTTATCCGAATACAAAAAGAACACATGACGAATCACAGACACGCCTGCATAATTAAATTTCGAAAGACAGAAGACAAGAAATTAGAATAAAGAAAAGAAAAAAGCACCCTAATTAAAATCCTACCTGAAAAGGGCACTATCACTGAACAGTGTGCCTACAGATAGAATCTGCCCTCATAAACAAACCCCTCATTTAATTCCGGCTCGAGAAAAATTCCAAAACAAAAAACAGAACGGCTTTTCCTCTATAAAATCAATTTCCTGAGTGCTCCAAACTGAAAGCTATCAGCGCCGCCCCGTACAGAGGCATGAGAGAGTCGAAGTCATCGAAGAGAGGCTCTTGGAACGAACACTTATTCCTTCCTCCTCCGGCTTTCTTTGTGCAGAAACAAACCAAGCCCAACGGTAAAAAAGAAAGTAAATTATAAAACCGCGCGCACTCACAATAAATCAGAATGCCGGCCCGGAGAGGACGGAAATTTCTGATTCAGAAACGCCAGCATGGCCATTTCTTTAGAAGACCCTTGAGATTTACCGATCAGAGAATATCCTTTTTTATTCAGATTTTTCTTAAGAAGAGCTCCCGCATTAAACCCAATAAAGAAAAACAAGAATATATCAAAGCTAAAAAACAATAAATCAAACTGGAAAAAAGCAAGATTATTCCCGAAATTATCAAGAGAATTCATTTTAAGAGTGCTATAAATCAAAGGCAAAAAGAAATAAAGCACAAAGCAATAAAGAAAAAACGAACGCCAGATTCTGTGCCAAGAAAACCATAAAAGCGGGAATAAACCCGCGGGCCAGTTAAATCCCTCTTTAACAAGAATGATGTTACCGGATCCGATGGAATCTGAATTTTCGTATATAGAGTATAATTTCATAGACATTTTTTTCATTTATTGATTAAACTGGGACTGGTAAATAAAATTACAGATGATTTTAAGATCATCCGTAAAATATTTTCTCTGAAATTATAAAAAAGATTTCTAAAGATAATCCTTACACATCTCTAATTACAGAAAACATCCAAATATAATGGCGTTTTCCTGCCACAATTAGTACGACTTATTAAGTAGCTGATCATATCAGGGCCGCTCATCCAGATCAGACAAAAATAGGATATGTTCCGATTTGGGCATAGTTTTCTTGATCAGGGTTTGCTCCGCACCTCTAAAAAGCAAACAAAGAAAGGAAGAAAAACTCTGAAAAGCCCAAACATCAATTTGAATGATCTGCCCCCTTCAGAGCAGGGAAGGCTCTATCCCGATCAGTCAGGCTCTTGTCTTCAAACCAATAAGTCTAACGCCTCTGCAGAGAAATATCTATCAGATGAATGGCTTTCCGGGAGTCCTTTCCTGAGGTAGGCCTGACCCGGGAAAATCACAGATTACCCTTAGTAGAAGGGATACGACCCCCTTGACGAGGATCACGCAACAACGCAAAGGATAAGGCGCGCGCCACACATTTAAAGCACGCCTCCGCAATATGATGGCTATTAACACCATTATCGGCACGAACATGCAAAGTCAGAGCTGCATTATTCACGAAAGCCCTGAAAAATTCTTCTACAAGATCAACATCAAAGCTGCCAATTTTCTCACATCCAAACGCGACATCCCAACGCAGAAAGGACCGCCCGGAAATATCAAGAGCACAATGCAATAAAGCCTCATCCATCGGCAGGGCAACATCCGCATAACGAGAAATACCGGATTTATCTCCAAGTGCCTCTTTAAAGGCCTGACCAAGAGTGATCCCTACATCTTCAACCAAATGGTGACTGTCTATCTGTGTGTCACCCCGCGCGAAAATATTCATATCAACTAGAGAATGGCGGGAAAACTGTGCCAACATATGATCAAAAAAGCCAACATCTGTGTCAATCTTGTAACAACCATGACCATCAAGACTGATCTCGATAGTCACCTCTGTCTCTTCTGTTTTACGGCTGATCCGAGCCTTACGTTCAACCTGTTTCGTCATTTTCTCTCCTGTGTCGCGGAAATCGCAAATAACAGTCCCTTTTCAAGATTTTATAGCTCCACATCCCACACAAATAGAGATGTGCCGTTATTCAAGTCCTCTCCTAGAAAACCTGAAGCCTGTGCTTCCCCCTTGAGAAGAGTCCGGAACAATAACCGTCACCTGTTCTCACAGGATTTTCAGCTTTATGAGAGACCGTCCCGATGTCATTGAAGGGAGAGGAGGACTTAAAAAATAAGCGCCCAAAAACAGATAACCCGGCAAAAGCACTTTCCTGTGAAACAACCGGAAAGACGGAACGCCACGTAAGGGTCCCCTGCTCTCAGGGAAAGACGATAAATCGCATTTTACACTTGCGAAATGTCTATCAGATCTTACACTAAAGCTCAATCATCAAACGCAGGATTAGGAAGTCCTAACCCCGGACGACACTCGAATATAAAGAGGAAAACATGCAAAATGAAAAACCAAATTGGCATGGTACGACAATATTGTCTGTCCGAAAAGGCGGAAAAGTAATCATTGCAGGGGATGGACAGGTCAGCGCGGGGAGCACTATCGTCAAACATAATGCCAGAAAGATCCGTCGTTTATCAAATAATGTCCTCATTGGGTTCGCCGGTAGTACCGCAGATGCCTTTACCCTCTCTGAAAGGCTTGAAGAGAAGCTTGAGCGCTATTCCGGACAACTCATGAGAAGCTGCGTGGAATTGGCAAAAGACTGGCGACAGGACCGCTACCTGCGCCGATTGGAAGCCATGATGCTGGCCACTGATGCCACTATTACACTCATGCTCAGTGGGGATGGGAATGTCCTGCAACCTGAATTTGGCGTTGCCGCAATCGGCTCCGGGGGAAATTACGCTCTAGCCGCCGCGATGGCCTTATATGAAACGAATGAAGATGCCGAACAGATTGCCCGTAAGGCAATGAACATCGCTGCAAGGATTTGCGTCTATACCAATGAACAAATTATCCTTGAAACGCTGGACGTAAAAGAGCCGCCGGAAAAAACTTTCGAAAAGACAGATGAGATATAAGCTTTGCGATCCTTCACCGGATAGGCACAGCTTAGGATTGATCTACAGAAAGATAAAGGTATAATCCGTCTATGACTGACCTGCGTCCCCGTGAAATCGTTGCCGAGCTTGACCGCCATATCGTTGGTCAAGAGAAAGCTAAAAAAGCCGTCTCCGTTGCTTTGCGCAACCGCTGGCGACGCAAGCAGCTTCAGAGTCCCCTGCGCGAAGAGACATTGCCCAAAAATATCCTCCTTATCGGTCCTACCGGTGTCGGAAAAACTGAAATTGCACGGCGTATGGCAAAACTAGCCGGGGCACCTTTCATCAAGGTGGAGGCAACCAAATTCACGGAAATCGGCTATGTCGGGCGGGACGTCGAACAGATCATTCGAGACCTCCTTGAGGTCAGCATAAGCCGCGTTCGTGAGAAAAAACGGCAAAAAACAAAAAAAAGAGCCGAAAAAACAGCAGAAGATATTGTGATATCCGCGTTGGCAGGTAAGGGTTCCAAGAGCAGTACGCGGGAGCATTTTCTCACGAGGTTCCGTAACCGGGAACTTGACGCGGTAGAAATTGAGATTGAAATTGAAGAGCAAAGCAAGATGCCGGGGTTCGAAATCCCGGGCATGCCGGGCGCACAAATTGGCATGATTAATCTGGGAGATATGTTCGGAAAAACGCTCAATCAAAACAAAAAATCTCAGCTCATCAATGTGCGGGATGGCTATGAAATCCTCATCATGCAGGAGAGTGAAAAATTACTTGATCAGGAACAACTGATTAGCGAAGCGATCAAACTCGTTGAAGAGGAGGGTATCGTTTTTCTTGATGAAATTGATAAAATCTGCGTTTCGAATGAACAGGCAGGTAAAGGCGGCGGAAATGTAAGCCGCGAAGGTGTCCAGAGAGACCTTCTACCTCTTATTGAAGGAACAACCGTCTCAACACGTCACGGTTCAGTTAAAAGCGATCATATCCTCTTTATCGCATCCGGGGCTTTCCACATCGCCAAACCCTCGGATCTTCTTCCTGAATTGCAGGGACGGCTTCCCATTCGTATTGAATTACACAATCTTGTCAGGGACGATTTTATCCGTATTCTCACAGAACCGGAAGCAAGCCTCGTAAAACAATATATTGCATTATTCAAGACAGAGAATATCTCTTTATCTTTCACGAAGGCCGCTATTGAGGAAATTGCCGACACAGCTGTCAAAATCAACTCAATTGTCGAAAATATCGGGGCACGAAGGCTCCATACTGTTATGGAGCAAATCCTTGACGAAATCTCTTTCAGCGCTTCGGATCGCGCTGGAGAAAATATTGTAATAGAAGCCGAAGACGTCCTTATGCGCATGGATGAATTCAAAAAAAGTGCGGATCTAAGCCACTTTATCCTTTAAATCATCCCCCTTGTGCTCCAGAACTCTTAGTGAGACGAGCGGCGTGCCGTAGCTCTTAACCGGACATAAAGGGCACCTTCTCCGCCATGACGAGGGTGAGCAATTGAATACCCGCTGACAAGAGATAAAAATGGCGGTTGAGGCAACCACTCCCGTACAGCATTCCATAAAACGCCCGGTCTGCCAGGAATAGGAACACCAAAAGGCACTCTCTCCCCGTAATGCCGCCCTTTTCCAGTAATCACCAGAACAAACCGAACTTCCTCTTGATGAGCCCGTATCAAAAAATGCAGCAAGTTCACACGCGCACCCTCATAATTTAGTCCGTGCAAATCAATCTTGTACCTGATTTTCTGACGCCTCCCGGAAAGTTTGCGCAGAAAACGATATTCAATGAAAGGAGAAACAGCCGCCCGCGTATTTGGTCGTTTGTCCCTCCTCTCCTCTCCTGTAGGAACAATCTGCCCCTTACATTCTAAAGAGCGATGCCCCGAAAGCGGCGGTGGGATAGGAGCAAGTCCTGAAAGGAAGCATGCATACCCTCCATCGGAGCACCTTCCGTGTAAAGGGTTAATCATACGCTTTTCCTGATTCCAAAGAGCGATTTCATCCGGTGTCAAAAAACGCCTCCCGGATTGGTTCCTTTCTGACATCCGTTATGCTTCCTACTTCCCTGCCCATTTTGGCAAAGGTAATCCATGTGGTAATAAAATAACAAAAGCACCGGGATAACGGATTACGCTCGCATGGTGGCCGGCAGCTTCACCGGAACCGAAAAAAATATCCCCACGCGCAGGACCTACAATCGCGGCTCCCGTATCTTGCGCAATCATGAGATGATGAAAGGGGCTAGAAAAACTCGTTCCAACTTCCGGGGCCTGCGTCTCAATCCATACCGGGATACCAAGATCATAGAGCTTATGATCAACTGCAAGACTTCGCCGCGCTGTCAGGGCGATATTCATGGCTCCTATAGGACCGCTTTCAAAATCTCTAAGTAAAGCCGAATTGAAAAAAACAAAAGACTCATTTTTCCACATAAGACGATCCGCCTCGTGAGGACGGTCTTTCAACCATTGACGAAGCACATCGGCTGTCAGATCAGAAGGAGGAATGTCGTAAAGTTTACGAATGACATTGCCAACAGAGGTATAAGGATGTCCATTTTTTCCTGCAAAGGAAAGACGCAGAATTCGTCCATCGGCAAGACGGACACGTGAAGAGCCCTGAATGTGGATGAAAAAAGCCGTCACTTTGTCGCGAAGCCAGACAAGCTCAAGAGCGTCCCCGACCAAAGCCCCTTGCTCAATCTCCTGCCTGGTGTAATAAGGGAAGAGATGCTCACCGACACGGCGGGCGGAAGTTAATATATCGCTCAGATTAACAGGCCGCTTTTTCCCCCGCAAAGACACAAGATCACGGGGAGGACGGTATATAGGAACATGAAAATTATTGTTCGGAACAAGGGAGCCATTCACTTCCGGTTCATAATAACCTGTAAAAAAACCCTGTTTTCCACGGTTGGAATAGACACGGTAAGGCCGGAAATTCTGCTCAAAAAAGAAACGAGCCGCCGCATTAACAGCGGGGACAGCCCCGGCCTCCCGGCAAACCCTCCGCCACAGCGTACGCACCGCTGGTCTTTTTTTAATGCGGGCAACAAGGTGAGAACAGGAAGAGGAAAAAACCCTTAACGCCTCAAGCTGATTATCATCTGTCCATCCCCGCAGGGAAGAAAAGGATAAAAATCCTAGTCTGGGCTCCGAACCTAATGCAGGTGAAAGAGAACTCCCCTCCCCTGAAACCAAAAAGAAAACAACGAAAAATATTCTTGGCACCATACAGCTATCACAAAATTTCATCCCCGCAGGAACGCACATGAAAATACCGCACTAGAGGCCCTATTCTGTGGTAACAAGAAGCCAGTTAGGATTAGATGAAGACAAATCGCGCGAAAACGTCCACTTATCAATGACTTTCCGGGGCACATTTTTTGCTGCTTTGTCATCTTCCGATAATTTGACATCAACCATATCACTAACAAAAGAAACGGTCAGATAAGCCTTATTTCCTTCAAGCCACCCATCTGTGATCCGCTTCTCACTGATTCCCACGAAAAACGTACCGACGAATAACTCTGTAGCCGCACGCTCCTCAATAACTCTGCAAAATTCCTCATAAACATCAGGGGCTAGAAGAGGCTTCAAATCAGCCTTTTCACCTTTTTCAAAGGCCACAATGATCGTTTCATGGGCAATTTCGGCTCCTTCCAGGAAAGAATCAAGTCTGAAGCGGGAATCAAGATGACGCATCTTAGTAAATAACCCGTCAGGCAGGCTACTTGAAACAGCATACGCCTCACATTCATCAGCCTGAGTCAGAGGAACAGATTCACCCTGAAACCCATCATCCTTACCGTTCGATAAGCCCCCCCTATCCGTCTCCAAAGGAGATTTACATGCCTTTTCATCCCGCTCAGTCCTTACACCTAAAACGCTGTAAAGCCGGAAAAAAACAAATAAACCAACCACAAGAAAGAACAAGCTGTATAAATCGAAAAAATTATCCATAGAACATTATTCACCTTTAAAGCTGCCTGGGATATACTATCTTACCTATAGTTTAACATATCGTCTTTTATCCTGCTCTTCAATCAAACAATCAAACATCCGGATCAAATGTCTGCGGTAAGCCATGAGTTTTCACGAATGCTTTCTTTTATATTACCTCTCCTCCCTCTTCCTGAAATTCAAAAAACGCGAAGCAAAAAAGGATAAAGCGCCTCCAATGTTCATTTTGATCCTTCTTCTCTTCATCCCTCTCTCTTTTTTCCTTCTGGAGAGCACCGTCATGATTTTTTTCAGCAATTACATAGGAGTACCAAAAATGCTCTTTTGCCTTCTTGCTACAACCCTGACCGGTGCGTTTCTCCTGAAAAAGAATTTTTTTCCAAAAATAATCGACGTGGTCAATAAGAACAGGCAATATGAAGATACACTCCCTGCACTTTCCATGATAAGCAGGAGCTTTTTAATTATTGCTGGTTTCCTGCTCCTTATTCCTGGATTTATAACCGACGCAGCAGGAGCCCTTCTTCTTTTTCCTCCGGTAAGACATTTTCTTGTCTCCCGCATACTGAAGAGCTCTCTGTTTTTCTTCACAGATATCCGATACTACCCTTATGATGACACATCATCCTCTTCCTCGCCAGATGAACATAAAATTCTAGAGGGAGAAATCATAAATGAAAACAGCACAGACACACCTGCGCACCTCCGGGATAAAAAATCGTTGAAGTCTTCGTAAAATTAACCTCTTCCTCACACTTCTGGAAGAAAAGGGGACGGTAGAAAAGAAAAAAGAGAGGTAAATCTTGCTCGGGTAGAAAAATCATGATAGCGGGAAACATGACTCTATTAAAAGGATATTATGGCGACTCTCTCTTCTAGCTCATTTTATTCTTATGCGGGAAGACCTATTTCGGGACATGTGTGAAAAAATCAGATGATATCTGGAAAAAATTATCCAGGAGTCTATAATGGCCTGATGTGCCGTTCCTTAACAGGCAGATCCCCGGTACAAAAAACAAAAATTCAGTATTTCAGTATACGGAAATGCGTAAATAAGCAAAAAATCAGCGAGCGAAAAAAAGCTATGAGCGAATATAAAAATCAGAGTTTGTCCGGGAAAAGTGCAGAGGTGAAAGAGGAGGAAGAACGGAATGATGGACAGAAAAAAAATCCATCATTCAATATGCTCGTCCAATATGTCAAAGATTTCTCTTTTGAAAATCCGGGAGCACCGCATTTCCTGGGAGGAGATAATCGGAAGATTTCAATTAATATTGATATAAATGTCAATGCCCGTAGTATAGGACAGACTGATTATGAAGTCTCCTTATACCTTGAAAGTAAAGCTGAACGTGATGCTGACGTTGTTTTCTCCGTTGAGCTCTCATATGCTGGAATATTCAGGCTTACCAATATCCCTCAGGAAAGCATACAGCCCTTAATACTTGTTGAATGTCCACGATTGCTCTTTCCTTTCTCCCGTCAAATCATCGCTGATGTAACCCGGAATGGCGGTTATCCTCCCTTGATGATTGATCCCATTGATTTTGGGGCGCTCTACCAGCAACGTGTAGCTGAGCAGGAAAAAGAAACCCTTGCGGCAGAGGGCAATAAGATCAATTAGACCGATGAGGCTTCCTGTATTTTAACCATTTCGCCTCTGTTCCTAAAAGAGTAAGCATGTTTTTCCATGCCTCTTGTTCTGTTTTTGTCCAGATACCGCGATAGGGGCTTTCCCTTTCCGGTACTGATTTCGGTACTGATTTTCTGATTCGTTTTTTTTCCGCACCCTCCTCCTGCAATCCTCTTATCTCGAAAAGGAAGGATTTCTGACGATATTCAATCAATTCCAGATAGACATCTGCCAGAAGTCTAGCATCAATCAGTGCCCCGTGTGCTCCGGAACGTGAAGACAAGTCAATCTTGTAACGTTTGCACAAAGCATCAAGGGAGGCAGGAGAACCGGGATAACGACGACGCGCAAGAAACAGGGTATCAATAACCCTCTCCTCTGAAAGCGGTCTAAGGTTCGCACGCTCCAGCTCTGCATTGATGAAGGACATATCAAATGAGGCATTGTGAATAATCAAATGCGCCTCACCAATAAAATCCAAAAACTCTTTCCCTAAATCAGAAAAAAGAGGTTTATCTTTCAGAAAATGATCGGAAAGACCATGAATGGAAAGAGCCTCATCCGGCATTCTGCATTCCGGGTTGAAATAAGCGTTCCATGTCCTCCCGGTCTGTACATGGTCAATGAGTTCAACGCAACCGATATCAACAATTCGATCGCCCTTTAACGGATTTAGCCCCGTTGTCTCAGTATCAAGTACAATTTGACGCATAAAACCAACCTTTCAGCGCAAAGATACGATCTCGTCCCTACCTGATATAACAGATAAAATATGCGTGATCATCTGCTCCATTTTTTCGGGACTATCCGTTGTATCAATAAGAAAATCCGCCCGCCTGCATTTTTCTTTTTCACTCATCTGTCTCTTGAGGAGAGAGGTAATCCAAAGATCACTTATTCCCTCCCGTTTCTGCAAGCGCGCTTTTTGAAGGGAGGCTTGCGCCTTTGTGACAACCACAAAATGACACAAGACTTCGTAACCGGTTTCAAAAAGAAGAGGAATATCCAGAACGACATTTTTTTCCCCTTTTTCACGGCATAGATTCAGAAAAGCATGTATCTCTGCCTCAATGAGAGGATGAACAATTGATTCAAGTCGGTTAAAAGCGGACGGGTCAGAAAGAAGATGCTCCCGCAGACGCTGGCGATCTATGTCTTTCCCTTCAAGGACCCCTGTAAATGCATTTGCAACCGGCAGAACGGCCGCCCCATCCCCGCTATAGAGCTTCCGGACGCCCTCATCAACATCAAAAACCGGAATGCCGCGCGCAGCAAAAAGGCGCGCACTCGTTGATTTGCCTGTCGCAGCAGAACCCGTTATCCCTATAACCTGCATTATCGTTCTTGTGCCCTGTAAAAGATTTTCATTCCTGAAAATTCCTTTCCGCCCTGAAAATTCCTTTCCGCGCAAAAAATCACCCGATAGAAATTTAGCAGGAAAACAAGAGAGAGAGACCAGAGAAAAACATTTTTATTTCCTCCGCATAATTGCTTCAATAGAAACATTATGAAGGTAAAATAAGTTCCGAACGCAAAAAATTCAGCAAAGGAAGGAGCGGTAAACCGAGAATTGTGAAATAATCACCCTCAATCCTTTCAAAAAGTTGTATGCCGTTTTCTTCAAAACGGTAAGCCCCGAGCATAGAGATATATGGTTCAGAACACCCGGAAATATAATTATATAGAAAACTATCGCTGAACGGACGCATTGTCATATGGGCGACATCTGCATACCGCCAAAGCACGTTATTATCACGAACACAGACCACTCCTGAATGTAAACTATGAGACTTCCCCCGTACTTTCTGAAGAAATTGATGCGCCTCCCTCGGGCCCGAAATTTTGCAAAAAATACAGCCTTCAAAGAATAAAATCTGATCTGCCCCTATGACACAGGCTCCCGGATAGCGGGACGTAATGAAACGCGCCTTAGCCTCAGATAAGGAAAGAACTAATTCATCCGGATCTCCTTCTAATTTTTCAGAAAGAAATTCGATCTCATTAATATCAGCTGGTTCAACAGAAAATGTAACGCCGGCATCAGAAAGAATCTTAGCCCTGATCGGAGAACGTGAGGCCAGTATAAGCTGAGGCAGAAAAGAGGACTGTTTCTGTTTCATGGTAATGCGTTTGAACAACGTTCCCTGTAAAGCAAAATCACCGCTGCCGCCGTTTCTTCTATTGAACGGCGTGTTACATCAATCACAGGCCAATTGTATGCAATACATATCTCCCGTGTTGCAACAATCTCCCGTGCAATGAAACGACGATCAACATAATCAGTCCCGTCATCAGCGTGAAGGGACAATATACGACTTCTTCTGATCTGTAAGATATGATCCACATTAGCAACCATTCCTACAACCAGAGCCTCTTTCAGGAAAAATAATTCCTGAGGGAGGGGAATACCTGAAACAAAAGGGACATTAGCTGTTCTTATTCCCCGATTAGCAAGATAAATGCTCGTTGGTGTCTTTGACGTGCGGCTGACGCCGATAAGGACCACATCTGCTTTATCAAGATCCTGAACCTGATGTCCATCATCATGAACCATAGTAAAATTAAGCGCCTCTATCCGCTTAAAATAATCAGCATCAAGTACATGCTGACCGCCCACACGGGGAGTCATTTCCATTCCCAAATAGGAACGAAATACGCTCAAAACAGGATCAAGGACGCAGGTAAAGGGAAGGCCCATGTGACTACAATGCTCTTCAAAAGAACAATTAAGATCGGGATCTACCAGAGTGTAAAGAATAATACCTGGGGCTTCACGGATTTCTGAAAGAACCTGATCAAGCCGCTTTTGCGATCGCACAAGGGAATGAACATGTTCAAGAGCCCGCCTGGAAGGATATTGTGCAGCTGCAGCGCGTGAAATCGCAATCAGTGTTTCTCCGGTTGCATCTGATACCAGGTGAACATGAAAACAATCCCTTTCATCTTCCAAACCTGATTGTTCCATTTTATTTCCCCGGATAATGACGGCAGGCTCCCTCCTTTCTTGTCACTTCATGAATCATGAACAGTGGAAAAAAAGGGGATAAGGTAAAATCGAATCTGTGATTTCTGATATTTTCCCTATTTACAGGAAATTTTATCAACAATGAAACTGCCTATGAACAATCGCCTTACAGATTCCATATTCCTTTCCTGCTCACTTCATTCCAACATGAATTACACATGTTGAACAAGGCTTTTTCTCCTTTGATCAAAAGGAAATAAATATCTGTTAAATTTAATGTTTTTTATTTTCACTTCAGAAATAATCCACAATAGATAAAAAATCATTCCTCTTCCATTATGATATGGGGATAAGGATGTGGATCATATTTAATTACCGTAATCCAGAAAGTAACAAAAAAAACAATATAAAAAGATTCCTTTTTTATTTTATTAAGAAAAAGTAAAACAAACGGATAGAAAGATCAAAAAAGAGAAAATGAATGAAATTAAAATCAGTATTTCAAAATCATAAGACTGGCCCTATTCCCGTATGGATGATGCGTCAGGCTGGCCGTCATTTACCGGAATACAGGGAAATAAGGAAAAAAAATCCCTCTTTTATGTCTCTTTGCTATAATCCGGAAATTGCGTGTGAGATTACGCTACAACCTGTGAGACGTTACGGTTTTGATGCAGCTATTTTATTTTCTGATATTCTCGTCATTCCAGATGCCCTTGGTCAAAAGGTTAATTTTGTTGAAGGAAAAGGAATAGAGATTAATCCTGTTACCAGCGGGAGTGCCCTGGCTCGTCTGGATACCCATCGAATTTTATCGCATTTGCAGCCCGTATTTGAAACAATTTCCCGTGTGAGGGAAAACCTTACTTCAGAGACGGCCTTAATCGGATTTTGTGGAGCGCCATGGACCGTTGCTGTTTACATGACAGGAAGTCATGCAGTACCGCACCATATGCCTATTCGTTCATGGTCCTATAATGCACCGGAAGACTTTTCTGTTTTGATCTCACTTCTTGTTGAGGCCTCTATTACTTATCTTGATGCACAGGTAAAAGCCGGCGCAGACGTCCTGCAAATTTTTGAGAGCTGGGGAAATCTGCTCCCGCAGAAAGAGTTTGAACGTTGGTGTATGGAACCAATCAGGAAAATTATCAGTGCTCTGAAAGAATCTCATCCTGATGTTCCGGTTATTATTTTTTCTCGGGGTATAGGATATTCTTTTGTGAAGTTGGCAAGCTATTGCCTTCCGGACGGGTTAAGCCTGGATAGTTCCTTTCCTCTTGATTTTGCTCGTAAACATTTGCAACCACATGTTGTTTTACAGGGAAATCTTGATCCTGTTCTTCTTGCTGTTGGAGGTCCTTTTCTTGATAAGGCTGTAGATACACTTCTTGATGAACTTGGTGAGGGGGCCTTTATTTTCAATTTGGGACACGGTATTCTTCCGCAGACACCTCCTGAACATGTAGCTCATGTCGTAAAAAAAATACGCGAAAGGTCTCATTGAATGTACGTTACTTTCGGATATTATTCTTGTAAAATTGAGTTATTTTTGAAAGGATCTGTCTGAATATGCATAAGAAAGTCTGTATCATTCTTTTCTAGGTGAAAAATTTCTTTTTTCTTTGTATTTTTCCTTTTCTTGTTATTTCTTGTTATTTCTTGTTATTTCTGGTTTTTTTGTGGATTATTTGGTTTTAAAAACACTCCATATCCTTTCTATAATTGCCTGGATGGCTGGTCTTCTCTACCTTCCTCGCCTTTTTGTTTATCATGCAGACGTATCACCGGAGAGCGAAACGGCGTCTGTTTTCAAACTTATGGAGCGACGTTTGTTGAGGATAATCATGACACCGGCCCTAATTGCGAGCTGGATTTTTGGTCTTGGTACTGCTTATGTGTTTGATTTTAAAGCTTTTATGCAACAGCCTTGGTTTCATTTAAAATTAGGTCTTGTTATTTTGCTTGTAGGTCATCATTTTTTTCTTGCGTATCATGTACGTCTTTTTGCACGGGGAAATAACCACCATAGCGCTATTTTCTATCGTGTTATTAATGAAATTCCTGTTCCTCTTATCATTCTCATTGTTGGACTGGTTGTTATCCGTCCCTTTGAATCCTAAGCGGTTTTGGGAATTGACATTTAAGTATTTTTGATGTTTTGTGTTTCTGTCTTCCCTTTTGAGGGATGATATGCTTATACGCTTCCCGTTTTTGTTCCTGAGAGTGAAGTTGGTTTCGTGTAGGTGTTTTTCCTGTCCTTCCTTAATAACCGGTCATTTAATAAAAAACTCTTGCATTTCTCATTCCTTGAGTTCGTTTCAGGGATGGAATTCCTGAGTGGTTTTTTTTTCCGGGATATAAAATATTTTTCTCCGTTTCATGTTCAAGAAGTCTTCCCCCCCCGTTATCACATAATGAATGGAAATGATAAATGCAGGAAATAAAGCTGCAAGAGCTTAAGTCAAAATCACCAGCGGAATTGTTGAATTTTGCAGAAAAACTTGATGTTGAAGGTGCCAGCACTATGCGAAAGCAGGAGCTGATGTTTACCATTCTCAAGCAGCTTGCTTTGCGTGAAACCACGATTATCGGGTCAGGTGTTGTTGAAGTTTTGCAGGATGGTTTTGGCTTTTTGCGGTCTCCGGACGCAAATTATTTACCTGGTCCGGATGATATTTATATAGCACCTAGTCAGATCCGGCGTTTTTTTCTGCGTAGCGGAGATACAGTAGAAGGCCAGATAAGAAGCCCGAAGGACGGTGAGCGCTATTTTGCCTTGCTCAAAGTAAATACGATCAATTTTGAAGATCCGGAAAATGTGCTTCATAAAATCCATTTTGATAATTTGACTCCGCTCTATCCTGATAGTCGTCTGCGTATGGAATTTGATGACCCAACGATAACGACAAAAGATATGAGTTCACGGATTATTGATATTGTTGTTCCTTTTGGAAAAGGTCAGCGGGCGTTGATTGTTTCTCCGCCCAGAACTGGTAAGACGGTTCTTTTACAAAATATTGCTAAATCGATCACGCGTAATCATCCGGAGTGCTATCTTATTGTTTTACTGATTGATGAACGCCCGGAAGAAGTGACGGATATGCAGAGAACAGTCGGTGGTGAGGTTGTTTCCTCAACATTTGATGAGCCTGCGGCCCGTCATGTTCAGGTGGCAGAAATGGTGATTGAAAAGGCAAAGCGTCTAGTTGAGCATAATCGTGATGTTGTTATTTTGCTTGATTCAATTACACGTCTTGGACGTGCCTATAACACTGTTGTTCCGTCGTCCGGAAAAGTTTTAACCGGTGGTGTTGATGCGAATGCTCTTCAGAGGCCCAAGCGCCTTTTTGGAGCCGCTCGCAATATTGAGAATGGTGGTTCTCTTACGATTATCGCGACAGCGCTGGTTGATACAGGCAGTCGGATGGATGAAGTTATTTTTGAAGAGTTTAAAGGAACAGGAAATTCTGAACTTATTCTTGACCGCAAGGTTTCTGACAAGCGTGTTTTTCCTTCCATTGATATTTTACGTTCCGGTACCCGGAAGGAAGATTTTTTGCTGAATCGTACACAATTGCAGAAGATGTATATTCTCCGGCGTATTCTTAATCCAATGGGAACGGTTGATGCGATTGAATTTTTTATTGATAAATTGAAGCAAACCAAGAACAATGAAGAGTTTTTTGAATCCATGAATACCTGAGGGAGGGTGTTTGCGCTGTCTCAGTATTGTATCCTTTCAGGGCCTGTTTTGCGTTTTTTCTGTGAGAGGGTGCCGTTGAGAGAAAAAAGAGCGTCTCCATGTTGATTGACGGTCCTGTGAGCTTTTCTAAAGCTTTTTCTGTTTCACGTGAAACATTGGATCGTTTGCGATGCTATGCTTCCTTACTTGAGCGCTGGCAGAAGGTCCATAATCTCGTTTCCTCCCGGAGCCTACCTTATATGTGGTCTCGTCACTTTGCTGATTCCGCTCAATTGTTGAAACCGGCTCCGAAAGCTCGTTATTGGCTTGATATAGGATCTGGAGCCGGATTTCCGGGCATGGTGGTTGCCCTCCTCCTGTCTGAAACGGGAAATTGTGCTGTCCATCTGGTCGAAAGTAATGCTAAAAAGATTGCGTTTCTTACTGCTGTACGGCGCGAAACAGGTATCCCCGTTACGATTCATGATTCCCGAATCGAAGATTGTGCGGTTCTTTCTTCTCTTCCTTTTGATGTTCTTTCAGCGCGTGCTCTGGCTCCTTTACAAAAATTATGCGTTTATGCGCGCCCCTTTCTTATGAAGGGCGCAACAGCCCTATTTCAAAGGGGAGATGAACCACAGCAGCACATTGAAAAAATCATGACAACAGAAAATCTTTCATATAAACAAATACAGAGCCTCACGACTCCTCGAAGTTGGATTCTGGTGTTAAAAGCTGCTGAAATGAATGCTTTTAAACCTCTCAGGGGGCCCCACTGATATATGAGAGCCGGGATTGTGAGGAGTGATTTGAAAAAACCAAGAATCCTTGTTGTTGCAAATCAGAAAGGTGGTGTAGGGAAAACGACAACAGCTATCAATCTGGGAACAGCCTTGGCGGCCATTGGCGAGCGCGTCATGCTCATTGATCTTGATCCGCAGGGGAATGCTTCGACAGGACTGGGGATCGACTATGCCTCCCGTCAACACTCATCCTATGATGTACTTGTCGGGAATGCACTTATCCAGAATGTTGCACAAAATACTTATGTCCCCCATTTATCTATTGTGCCTTCAACTCTGGATTTGCTTGGGTTTGAGACAGAGACTGCTTCAGAAAAAGATCGTGTCTTTCGTTTGCGTCATGCTTTGAATAATTTTATATCCGCATGTGAATATGAGCAGGAACCTTCTTACACCTATTTTATTCTTGATTGTCCGCCTGCTGTTAATCTTCTCACAATGAATGCAATGGTAGCGGCACAAGCTATTCTTGTGCCGCTACAATGCGAATTTCTTGCCATGGAGGGATTGGGACAAATGTTACGCACTATTGAAGAAGTTCAGAGTGGCCCGAACCCGGAGCTTCAACTTCATGGGATTATCCTGACCATGTATGATTCGCGCAATAAGCTCTCATCTCAGGTCGTTGAAGATGTGCGTGACGTTATGGGAAAAAGAGTTTACAAAACTGTTATTCCACGGAATGTCCGTATTTCAGAGGCACCGTCTCATGGAAAACCTGTTTTGCTTTATGATTATAAATGTCTGGGATCACAAGCCTATCTTCAATTAGCTTCTGAAGTCATCCAGCGCGAAAAATCGTTTCAGAAAATTTTTGAATAACCTTGAGGATCTTCCCCTTGATCAAAGATCATTCTTTAAGCAAATTTCACAAGAAAGGAGAGCACATGTCGAGACAGATAAAGCCTCTAAAAGATGAAAAAAAAGAGCAGATTCTGCGCACTGGGCCGTCTCTCCGGGCGGGTCGTCTCGGACGTGGATTGGCTGCTCTTCTCGGAGATATGGGTACAGATATAGAAGATTCAGTTCCGAGACAACAGCAATCCAGACTTGTCCCGGTTTCTTTTTTAAAGCCCAATCCCCAAAATCCACGGAAAGCTTTTACAGATGATCAAATTGACGAACTTTCTCATTCCATTCAACAAAAAGGAATCATCCAACCTCTCATTGTCCGCGCCCTTGGAGGGAGTGATGATAATGATGCGGCATTTTTTGAGATTGTTGCGGGTGAAAGACGATGGCGGGCTGCAATAAAAGCCGGTTTGAAGAACGTTCCCGTCATTGTCCATATTCTTGATGATCGCGAAACCCTTGAAGTTGCGCTCGTTGAAAACATACAACGTACCGATCTTGATCCTCTGGAAGAGGCCATGGGGTATCAACGTCTTCTCTCTATGTTCAATTATACGCAAGAAGGGCTTGCGAGAGTCGTTGGCAGGAGCCGTAGCCATGTTGCAAATACACTTCGCCTGCTTAAACTACCTGATTCTGTCCAGGATCATTTGCGGTCGGGAGAATTGACCGCAGGGCATTGCCGTACCTTGATCAACAGTGATGATCCGGAATCTCTTGCCCTCTCCCTTGTCAGTGGACGAATGAATGTCCGTGAAGCTGAACAGATAACACGCAAGGCTAAAAGTAAGGCGTCTGCCAGAAGTAAACTCCGGGATCCCGCGATTTCCATTCTTGAAAAACAGATTAGTAAAGTACTGGATGTGGATGTATCTATTTCAGAGCGGAGTGAAGAGCAAGGAACTATCTGTATCTCCTATAAAACAAGGGAACAGTTAACAAGGGTATGCCGGCATCTGGATCCGAAATTTTCTCCTGTCTCTTTCCTGACGTCCCGTGTAACCCGTTTATGATTCTTCCTTCCTGTTTTCTCTGATAGCCCTTTTTGTTGTGGAGAGTGTGATACAGGAAAGGAAAACTGGTATCTTTCTCAAGAGAGATTTCTTCTTCTATTCACGATGTGGCAATGAAGCGGTTTTCTGAAGAGGAAAAGAAGACGAGCGGAGGGATTTGACAGTCTTCGAAGGAAAAAATGACGCTTTCTGTTACAAAACAAGCCGTTTTTCGAGCTTTCGGATGAGATATTGCGTGTTTTTGTCCTTCTGTGTTTCCGGGGTTATGAGAAGGAGGCCAGGAGCAAGATTTCACTCGGACTGTGACTTTACTCTGTTCAGGAATCCCGCTTCCAATTGTCACTTGAGAGAAGAAACCTTGACAAATGGTTTATAAAAGCTTACTATTATGCTTGTTACTGTCATGCTGGATCTTTTAAAAGATGCTTCTATTTCCAAATTGGAGAAAGAATTCTGTTTTTACAGATGTGGCGATGAGAATCGCTCAATCTTGAGAGGTTTCACTGAAATTCATTTGTGAGGTCCTCTTTAAAGTTGAGAATTATTACAACGAGAAAATAGAGAAAATAGTTTTTTAGGTTTATTTCTGAATGTTTTGTTCCGCTGATTTTTTGGTCGTTCTTTATTATGGTCTCTAATTGCTAATTTATTACTAATTTATAGGGCGTTTTTAATTTATGTATTTTCTGGCGAAAATTTTTTGAAACAGAATTTGCACGTAGCTTCCTGGGTTCTCTCGTGATTTTGGGGGGTGCATAAGTCCCTTGGGGGGGCATTTTTCTTTACCTCTGTAGCTGAAAAAGTTTTTGTGCTGGCTTCTGGTATTAGAAATATCGCTGGGTAATCCGTTTCACAACTTGGCGTGTCAGGGAAGGTGATGAATGTTAACCTTTCAGGATGAAACCATTTCATCACCGTTTGTGAGCAAATTTATATAAATGATTTAATATTGTTTATTTGAATTACGTGTTAATTACTTGGTTTTATGAATATTTATTGTTTTTTTTCTTGTTTTAAACATCGTTTTTATTTTTTCATTTAATACCTCATGAAATATATGAGTAGGAGTTTGGAAAATGTCTAAAAAAATACTGTTTTTAGTTTCCTTTAGTTTCCTTTTACTTTCCAGTCCTGTCTTTTCCAAAGAATACAGACATTCAGTTTCGTCAAAAAAAGATATGGATTATAATCTAGACGGAAATGATCGTCTGATTGTGGAAAATGGTACGCTTGTACTTGGTACGGGAAATCAAGTAGGAAGCATTTTTTTGGACGGTCCGCTCAATGTTGTGATGAATTTATCAAGAATAAATGCTAGTTCTTCTTATAGATCGAACGATATTTCTGTTTTGCGTACCGGTATTTTATCGAAAGGAAAGAAATCAACGATCATAAATAGTCGTCATGCAATCATAGACACCAACGGCCATCGTGCCGTTTTTATTTCAGGCTCTAAAACAAACCTTATCAACAACGGGAAATTAATTTCTGCCCTTCGGGGTCTAGCGGTTGAATCTTCCGTTACAGCAGATCACTTGATTATCAAGAACGGGAAATATGGGCTTATAGAAGCGTCGTCAAAGCCAGCTCTTCGAATAGGAGGAGCTGATACGTTCTTTGTAAATGAAGGAAATGTAGAGAGCGAGGAAGCTCTTAGCTCAACGGCGGTTCGCACGAGAATAAATAACAAGGAGGGGGGATTAATCATATCCGGTTTAATTGTAAACGGTTATAATCCTTCCTATGAAAGAAAGGGTAAAATATCCGATTATGAACGCTTTACCTATGAAGGCAGCAGTATTTTATTAAGTGGTGCGGATGCTGAGATCATCAATTCCGGTATGATAAAAGGTTTTGCAACATCTTCAGGAAACACCATTTTATCAACGGCTCCAGGGACAACGATCATAAATCTGGCTTCCGGAGTCATATCAAATAATACTCTCCCTGTTATTTCCCTTAAGAATTCCGGGGCGAATATTTTCAATTTTGGTAATATAGAAAGCAAAGAAGGTGATGGTATTGTTCTACAGGATCGTTCCTTTGGAACGAATATCTGGAATATGAAAGGTGGCCTTATAAAATCCAAGTACGGAAATGCTGTTAGGCTGTTAAATGTTAGTGATACGACGATCAAAAACCACGGGATGATAGTGTCCGGTGGTTATTCTGAAAGGTTCTTAACTGTTAATGAAAGGGTAGCTGTTTTTTTATCAGAGGGGAGAGATACAACTATCAATAATTATGGGACCATAGATGGATACTTTGCTGGCGTCCAAACTTTTGAAGGCTTTTCTGAAATCACAAATAGTGGTCTTATAAAAAGCACCAGGAACGTTCTTTTACTTGAAGGTGATGACACCGTAAAGAATAGTGGTCGGCTTATTTCTTATTTACAGTCATCTGTGGATAATGCTGTTATCATCAAGGGGACCAAAACAGCCAGAATTATCAATTCCGGTGAGATAATTGGTTCAATTGTGCATAAAATTCCCGCGATAAAGTTAACGGGTGATGAGCCGGACGCTCTTACATTCAAGAATGGTTCATTCATTGTAGGCGATATTATTTTGGATAGTCCTTCGACTCTCAATTTTGATAGAAACCCTACCCATTCTTACCTGTTGACATTTGATGGTGACGGCGTCCTTACCCTTGATGAACATCCTGATATGTTCTCTGTTCCCTTCTTCTACAACGAGGCGGAGAGGAAAGTTGCTACCATTGATCCAACGATTCTTATACTGGAGGGCAATGTCATTGCCTCTCTTTCCCGTAATGTTTCATCCCTGATTGCAGGACGTAGGGGCGAGAAAAAAAGTGAACATCGCTCTTCTGTTTGGTTTTCCGGCTTCCGTTCCAGTGAGGACCTAGCCATGGAAGAGCTAAATCGGGTGAGAGGTACGGTTTTGAAGGCCCCTTTTCGTCAGGAAGGTGCTGCTATGGGGTATGACTATACGTTGTCATCCGGCATTTCTGTCGGTGTTCTGGCTGGTTATGATGAGGCAAGCCAAAATATATCAAATGGTCATATCAGAAGCTACGAGAAAAAGATGGACGGCACCTTTGTTGCTTTTCATGCCGGGGCTTTTGATCTTGACGGTTTTTTTGTTACCGCGTCGGTTTCGGGGGGTATGCTCAACCATAAGGATGTGCGTTACACCTATGACAACAAATCAGAAAGCGGGAAAGATCTTGCGACGTCATCTTACGTAAGCAGTTGGTTTTCACCTGAAGTGATGGTTGGTGCCATTTTTGACATTAACGGTTTCATTGTCCTGAAACCCTCTGTGCAGGCTCGCTATGTGCATCACTCAATCAACAGCTATACGGAAAAGGGAACAAATTCAAATGCTTCTTTTGGTGCCCGTTCTGTTGGAATTCAGGAAGTAAGGGGCCAGGTAGCTCTTTCCAGGGAATTTGGAAATGCGTCATGGGTAGGTGCTTATGCCGGATTGCAACGTCTCCGTGTACAGAATCCGGGGCTCATTAGCATGAGCCTTATTGGAGAGAGACAGAATATTTTACCGTCTGTGCAGGAGGGAAGTGTCGATATTTATTATGGTGGTGACGTGAAGATTAGGCTTGGAGAACATTTGAATCTGAAGTTTGGAGGTGAAGTTCTCTTCAGAGAGAATAGACAATATTACAATACGAATGTGGGCATAGAGATTTCATTTTGACAACGGAGGGTGTTTGGGATCTCTTCTCTTTACGGCTTTTGTAAAGGTCTTTGGAGATTGTGCGATTTTGACGGAAGGCTTGTCCGGAGCAGATTGATCCCGGACAAGCTTTTTGATTCTGGATTTTTTTCATGATTGCTCAATTTACGTACTGTTGTTTTGGTCCCTATCTTGATGGGTTCTGTTTCTTGGTAAGAGATATTGCTTTCCGGGCTCTCTTTCAAAATTCGAACAGGCCTGTGATATTTCATTTTAATCTCGAATCTTTATCTCTCTTCCATTGGAATTTGACTACACCGGTTTAATTTGTGTCGGTAATGTGGGCGCTGTCTTCCCTTTCATATGAGATGCTCATCATTAATCAAAAGTGCAATCCGGTAACGCGAATAATGATGGTATATTTGCATTTTTGCTGCGTCTCTATAGGCACAAAATCGGCTTACGGAAGGGAGACGGCGTGCCGGCAGGAGCCTCTGTTACGAAATTATTCCTTAAAGCTTTTGTTTCTCGGGCTATCTTGAAAGATTTTGTTAAAAATTTTAGCTTAGTGGTTCCACAATGTAAGAATGAATCGTATTTTATAGAAATGCACAATATACTACAACTTCTCCTGAAGTTTGGGTTATGTAAGAAACGCTATTTGAACCAGTCGGCAGGGCTGGATTATAAGGTTGTGGTTCGCATTGCGATGCATTGAAAATCAAGACATGTGAGCAAAGCGGGCGTCTTAGTTTGTTTAAAATGAGCTTTTAAAATGAGCTAAAGTGTATAGTTATTTCGTTTGAGTTTGAGTAGGAATTTTTGTGTTAAGAGTTTTTTTGTCTGTCTTTTTTCTTTTCAGAAATTGCATATTCGAAAACAAAGACGATCAGAGGCTCTATATTTGCTCCTGCAGGGGGTTATGTCCTTGGAGATGACGAGACCCTGAATATTGATCGTGACAGCATTTTACAATCTGATGATTTTACTGCCTTAATTCTTCAAGGTGAAAGAACCCGGTTAGAAAACGAAGCAGGCATTGTGCATTCCAATTCCGGTGTCGCTATTTTATTAATAGGGGCTGATGGAATCATTAATAATTCCGGAACCATAAGTTCAGTTCACGGTGATACAATTACTATTAATGTTCCCAGCATTATCCCTGACATAGACGCGGTCCCTGACATAGAACCGCTTTCTGGCATAGACGCCGAAACAATAGGTGCTCATGGGACCTCTGATAACAGAGAGACCATTGTCAATAATGCCATGATAAAGTCATCTTTCGGAAATGCTATTTTTGGATCGCGAGGAAGCAGAGATGTAAAATTCAATAATAATGAAAATGGGATCTTACAAAGGTCGCTTTCCTTTCAGAAGGAGAGTCCACGACAGTAACTAATAAAGGAGTTATTAAGACTGTTAGCGGCACGGCAATCAAATTCAATGGCAGGAACGCGAAACTGAAAAATACTGGAATAATTACGTCTTTTGAATTGTCTGAAAGCGAAATTCATTCCGATGCAAAACTGATTGTTTTGAAAGGTCTTGATGCTGATATAGAAAATCAGGGTACGATAAAGGTTAAAGGGGGGATAGGTGTTTCTGTTTTATCGGAAGCCATAGAGGCGCAAATCAAAAATAAAGAGAGCGGACTCATTGAGTCCAATAGCGGCATTGCAATCAAGTCTTTCGCTGTAAAATTGAATTTAAAAAACGAGGGGACAATCAAAACGATAACAGGTCAGGGGCTCGTTTCAATAGGTTCTATGATCAATGTCTTAAATTCGGGAACATTTGAATCTGTTCCCGGGATTGGATTGAGCCTGAAAGAGAGCGATGCGTTCATTAGTAACAGCGGAAGCATAAAAACAAATAGCGGGACAGCTGTGTCTCTGGAAGGCTTGAAGGCGCAAATGATCAATGATGGTTTGCTGAAATCAGGTTCTGGTATTGCGCTTGATCTGAAGAGTGTTTCCGGAGAATTTATAAACAAGGATCGTATTGAAACCATGAGTAGAACCGGTGTTTTTGTTGATGCTGCGTCCAAAGATGCGAAAATCACGAATGAAGTGGGTGGCCAAATGATTTCGATTAGTGGAACCATCTTCTGTGACCTTGGTGAAAAGACGACCTTTATCAACAGGAATATTATAGGAACAGAGAGTGGAACAGCTGTATCTCTTGAGGGCCTGAATGCGCAGTTAACGAATGATGGTGAGGTCAGGATGAGTTCGATCTCCGGGACCGCGTTTCAGTCTCTCGGGGGAGAGACGATTTTTACCAATAAAGGGACTGTTGAGATAACAGGAACGGGAACAAGCATTTTCTTCCCCGGTGTAAATGGGCAGTTGGAGAATAAGGGAAAGATAGAGGGATCTTCGTTCGCTATCATATCCGAAGGAGGAAGTGCTGATATTTCGAACAGCGGATCCATCAGTTCTTCGGGGCGGACGATTTCCTTGGAGATGGCGATGTGCTCAAGAATACGGGCCGTATTTCTTCGAAAGCGAAGGGAACGGAGATGTCGAAAGAGGTGTTAGCTAACAGAGATATTCCTTATGTTATCGCTGGAACGGGGAGTCTGACTATCACCAATTCTGGTAAAATCAAAGGGTCGTTCAAAAACAATGTTCCTGCGATACATTTATTTGGTGGTGGGGATGATATCCTGCGGATTAAGACTGGATCATCAATTGTAGGGGACATCATCCTAGACGGTCCGACAAAAGTCCATGTTGATAAAGATATTATTTATTCCAGCTCTCTTGTCTTTAAAGGCAAAGGAAACATTACGATCGTTGGCTTGAAAGATTTATTGTCTACATTAGATTCTCCTGTTTTTTACGATGAGAAGAATAGAAAATTTATAAATCTTGATCCGACGATTTTTCTCTTGAGGGTGATATTCTTGCATCTTTTTCCGGTGCTGTTTCATCTCTGATTGCCGGTTGCAATTCTACTATGCCTGTGAACTCCGGTTCCTCTCTCTGGGTTTCCGGTTTTATTTCCGGTGAAGAGATAGGCCGGAGGAAGAATAATTTACCCGGTACTCTTTTCGAACAACGGGGTACGGCCGCCGGGTATAATTACACCCTTTCTTCTGGTCTAGCTTTTGGTATTTTCGGAGGTTCCAACGAAGCAGATTATACGACGTTAAATAATTCTATGAAATCTTATGAAAATGAAATTCAGGGACTGTTTCTTTGGGTTCACCTCCGATCTTTGCGTTTTGGTACGTTGTTTATCAATGCCTCTCTTTCAAGTGGCGTTCTTTTTCATCAGGATAGACGTTACACACATAGTAACAGAACTCAGATTGCTCTGAAGAGTCGCCTGGCGTCTTACAAGAGTTTTTGGATTTCGCCGGAGGTAACGCTGGGAAATGATATCCAATTTGGATCTTTTTTCCTGACACCCTCTGTGCATTTGCGTTTTGCTAACCAATCGTTCGACAGATATAGGGAAAAAGGGCGTGAATCAGAGATTTTGTTTGGCATCCGCATTTCCCACATCAGGGAAATGCGGAATCAGATTTCTCTTTCAAGGCTTTTGAGTAGGTCTCTGTGGTTTAGTAGCAATATCGGGGTACGCTATTTGTACGTAATGAACCGGGCCCTTCTCTCCTTGAGCCTCGAAACCCAGAAGCGGAAATTTGCAACACCCGAGCAGGAATTTCAGTTTTATTTCTACAGTGGAGGTGATTTGAGGATCAGTTTGGGAGAAAAAGCGATGTTGAAGGTAAGAAGTGAAATCCGCTTCAGAGAGGAAAAGACGCATTATAATACGAAAGCAGGCCTAGAAGTTTCGTTTTAAGGCAACAGATTCGTACCGGAATGGCGTGTTACCGGGATGAAATATAGGAAAACGGATTTCTTTGAATATAGGTTTTTTGATATGTCCTTTCTGTAAAATCATATTTCTTTTAGACGATTCTCCTGTTGTTTTTCCGGGGTCGTCTTAGCGGATCGGGTAATTTCTTGGGAGGGGGCTGCCGGCTTGATTATGAGGTGTGTTTGTTGCTGTTTTTCTGGTCTGTCTTATGGTGCGATTGCCAGTGAGGGGAGTTACACGACCCTTTGTGCCTTGAAGCTTATGTCTCATAAAAATGCTCTGAAAGGTTTGTTTTTGCGTTTCATGCGACAAGGGAGCCGCATGTTTGTGTGCGGCCCTTTCAGGGGGAAGGTTCTTGCATGACGAAAAGCGTTACATGAATGATAATAGAAGAGAAGATGACAAAAATTATGTGAAGTCGTCTTATAAAAGCCTGTGGGGTTCACCCGATTTGATCGTTGGTATGAATGTTAAGTGGGTTCTCTTGTGTTAACGCTATTGTAACATTTGCACGTCGCTCTTCCAGAGTTCGTAAGGGCAGAAGCCCAATTGTACCTTACGAGGAAAATCGGTAGTCTGTCATCATTGAGCGTTTATTCCGGGGTGCAGTATTCAGGTAGTATTCTGAATAGAAAAAATGGGATCTTATAAATGTTTGGTATGAAAAGGAATTTCGAGATACTGGATCAGAATGCTCAGATTTCAATCTATAGTGGTAATAATCTGAAAATTTCTATGGGGAAGTTTTTTATTCTGAATACGGGTGAAGAGGTTCTTTTTAGGGGTGAGAAAAGATATTCTCTGCAATACAGAGCGAAACTAGGCCTGTCTATATCTTTCTAATAGGGATCAGATAATTGATTTTTTGTTCGTGTGTTTGAGGGATGCTCTGTTTTTTATTTATGTATTGTGGATATCTTTTTACTCTTCAAATCATATAATCGCTTCCTTGCAGGAAGCGATTATATGAAATATGTTCTCGTTTTTTAGAAGGTTTGTTATTTTTAATAAATCTGTTATCACCAATCAAAGGTTTGTTATTTTTAATAAATCTGTTACCATCAATCCATTGATTTATTTTTTGATCGGAATTTTATCCGAACAGTTTTTTATTTTTGTTATTTTTTTATTATTCATTTCTGATGGTTTTTTGAATATTTCGTTGATTTTATTTTCTAATTATTTGTATCGGTAAAAAAAATGTCAAATGCCTTTTCGCGTTTTTTTCTCATTTTTATGTCATTTATTTCAATGTCTATTCCCGCTATGACGAAGGGTTATGTTTTTAAGTTACTGGATGGAGGTCTCGAAATAAATGCGTTAAAGGGAGGGGCTCTCGAAATAAATGATTCAGAGATTATTAATCTCATTGAAAATTTTGATTCTGTTTCAGGTTTTGCGGCGGATATTTATTTGATAAATAAAGGCGTTGTGAACTCTGGCAACGGGATAGGGATTTTTTTATCAGGACCCAGAGTGAATATTAGGAATAAAAATAAAATTAACGGAACGGAAATTGCGATTAAAAGTACGGGTAAGGACTTTGTTTTCGAGAATAGCGACAGTGGCCGAGTGCAGGGGATACCTTTCGGAAAGATCGGGATCTTATCAAAGGGAAGCACTGCGAAAATCAGAAATAATGGAGAGATAAGAGGGAATGAATATGGTCTCAAAAGCGAAGGAGACGATCTTACTTTCTTTAATAGTGAGGGGAGCTTGGTTTTTTCTTCCGCTGGAACGGGATTTTTGACTTTAGGGGCTAAGGCGAAAATCGGAAATTATGAGAAGATAAGCGGCTATAAATATGGTCTCAAAAGCAAGGGACCCGGTCTCGATTTCCTTAATTCTAGAGAGCTTTCTTCTTCCGCTGGAACAGGACTTTTGACGTCAGGGACCACGGCGAATATTGAGAGTAGCGGGACGATAAGCGGGGAATTATATGCTGTTCAAAGTTCTGGAGCCAATCTCACTTTCAGGAATCAGACCGGGGGGATGATTTCTTCTGTCGCTGGAACGGGATTTTCGACGTTAGGGGCTAAAGCGAAAGTCAGCAATTCCGGAGCGATAAGCGGGGAATTATATGCTGTTCAAAGCGAAGGAAACGCTCTTACTTTTAAGAATCATAAGGAGGGCGATGTTTCTTCTTCCGCTGGAACAGGACTTTTGACGTCAGGGGCTAACGTGAAAATCTCCAACCTCGGAAAAATAAGTGGGGAATTATATGCTGTTCAAAGTTCTGGAGCCGGTCTCGCTTTCAAGAATTATGGGAAGGGTCAGATTTCTTCTGTCGATGGAACGGGATTTTCGACGTTAGGGACGACAGCGAATATTGACAACTTCGGGACGATAAGCGGGAAATTATATGCTGTTCAAAGCGAAGGAAAGGCTCTTACTTTTAAGAACCATGATGAGGGCTATGTTACTTCTTCCGCTGGAACGGGATTTTTGACGTCAGGGGCTAACGTGAAAATCGAAAATAATGGAGAGATAAGTGGGGCATTATATGGTCTCAAAAGCGAAGGAAAGGCTCTTACTTTTAAGAACCATGATGAGGGCTATGTTACTTCTTCCGCTGGAACGGGATTTTTGACGTTAGGGGCTAACGTGAAAATCGAAAATAATGGAGAGATAAGTGGGGCATTATATGGTATCAAAAGCGAGGGAGATGCTCTTACTTTCAAGAACCATGAATATGGCGATGTTTATTCTTCCGCTGGAACGGGATTTTATACATCAGGTGCGACAGCGAATATTGAGAACATCGGGATGATAATAAGCGGCCATAAATATGGTCTCAAAAGCGAAGGAAACGATCTTACTTTCAAGAATCATGGTGAGGGCGATGTTTCTTCTTCCGATGGAACAGGACTTTTCACGTCAGGGGCTACAGCAAAAATCAGCAATTTCGGGACGATAAGCGGGAAATTATATGCTGTTCAAAGCGAAGGAAAGGCTCTTACTTTTAAGAATCGTGATGAGGGCTATGTTACTTCTTCCGCTGGAACGGGATTTTTGACGTTAGGGGCTAACGTGAGAATCGAAAATAATGGAGAGATAAGCGGGAATTTATATGGTATCAAAAGCGAGGGAGATGATCTTACTTTCAAGAACCATGAATATGGCTATGTTTCTTCTTCCGCTGGAACGGGATTTTTGACGTCAGGGGCAGACGCGACAATCTTCAACCTCGGAACAATAAGTGGGAAATTATATGCTGTTCAAAGTACTGGAGCTGATTTCACTTTCAAGAATCATGGAGAGAGCGATGTTTCTTCTTCCGCTGGAACAGGATTTTTGACGTTAGGTGCGACAGCGAAAATTGAGAATTTCGGGACGATAAGCGGCTATCAATATGGTCTCAAAAGCGAGGGAGACGGTTTTACCCTCTTTAATGATGAGGGCGATGTTTCTTC
>JAQRMX010000029.1 GCA_028599125.1 Alphaproteobacteria bacterium
GTAAGAGGTCTCTATATTCACGGTTCGGTCGGGTGTGGCAAGACGATGCTGATGGATCTGTTTTTTGAATCTTGCGGCGCTCTGCCCCGTCGCCGTTTGCATTTTCATGAATTTATGTCAGGGGTCCATAAATTTCTTCATAAACAACACGGCACGCCGGATAGAAATCTGGATCCTGTTGTCTTATTTTCTGATAGTCTTTCCCGGGAAATTTGCCTTCTTTGTCTAGATGAACTGCATGTTACGGACATTGTTGATGCTTTGATGGTGGGTCGTTTGTTTTCCTGTCTTTTTGAACGTGGTGTAACCCTTATCCTGACGTCAAATCAGGCCCCTAACGATCTTTACCGTGGAGGTCCGAACAGATTTTTATTCTTGCCTTTCCTTGATTTATTAAAAAAGCATCTGGAGATATTTCATCTTGATACGGGGACGGATTACCGTTTGCATCCCGATGCGGTTGTTCTGGGCATTTATTTTTGTCCTCCTGGGAATCAGTCAGGGATGCAGGGAGAGGCAGGAAAAAAAATGGATCATTTGTGGCATTTATTGCCTCCCGCTCTTCCGGGTTCTGCGGCATCTTTACAGATTAATGGCCGCTCTCTTTCGGCGATTGCCGTGGCTGCCGGTGCGGTACGGTTCAGCTTTTCAGCTTTGTGTGAACAGGCCCTTGGTCCTGGGGATTATCTGTTTCTTGCCCGTCGTTTTCATACCCTTTTTCTGGATGATGTGCCTTGCCTTTCCTTAGAGAAACGCAATGAGGCTCGCCGTTTTGTCAATCTGATTGATGTGCTTTATGATCAGCAGGTTTTCTTGGTGATGTCTGCAGCCGGAGAGCCTTGCAAACTTTATCCGGAAGGTGATGGCGTAGATTTTTTTTCCCGCACTGTGTCTCGTCTGATAGAAATGAATAGTCTTGGTTATGCGAAAAGATGTGTCCGTGCCGGAAATTGGTTTTTTTCCTTGCCTGCGTGGAAGCCTGATTGGACATCTGTGGCGAGGTGCGAAACCGAAGGACCGGTCCGGTAAGGTTTTATGTGTTGATTTTTTACTTTAACGGCACATGATAAGATGAAATTATCATTGTTTTCCATCTGGAGTAATAAAGTTCCGGGATAGGGGGAGGGCTTCTGGGAGTAAGCTTTCCATTTTTTCGTTTATGTGAATCTCCAGGAAAGTTTTGATTTCTGTTGGAGGTTTGCTTCTTTCATGTTTTTTCGTTCCCTGGCTGTTGGAGTTTTTCCAGACAGCTGGAGAAGAGGTTATTTAAAAGGAGGATGCTCATGATCCGTAAGAAAATTGCGCTTATTGGTTCTGGCATGATTGGCGGTACACTTGCGCATCTGATTGCCCTGAAGGAATTGGGCGATGTGGTCATGTTTGATATAAATGAGGGTGTTTCACGCGGAAAATCTCTTGATATTTCGCAATCATCACCGATTGAGGGGACGGATGTCTGTCTGGAGGGGACCTCGTCCTATGAAGGGCTCCGGGGGGCTGATGTGTGTATTGTCACAGCAGGCGTTCCGCGCAAACCCGGTATGAGTCGTGATGATCTTCTGGGGACCAATCTGGACGTTATGGGGCAAGTTGGTGCGGGAATAAAGAAATATGCGCCGGACGCTTTTGTTATTTGCGTAACGAACCCGCTTGATGCTATGGCGTGGGCGTTGCAAAAATCATCCGGGCTTGATAGCCGGAAGGTTGTCGGGATGGCAGGTGTTCTTGATTCGGCCCGTTTTCGTTATTTTATAGCGGAGGCGTGTGGTGTTTCCGTGGAAGATGTAACGGCTTTTGTTCTCGGAGGTCATGGCGATACGATGGTTCCTCTGGTCCGCTATTCAACAGTTGCCGGTGTTCCACTTCCTGATCTGGTCAGTAAAGGGTGGCTGACGACAGCTGTTCTCAATGACATTGTTCAGCGCACGCGGGAGGGAGGGGCTGAGATTGTCTCCCTTCTAAAGACCGGTTCTGCTTATTATGCGCCTGCGTCTGCGGCACTAAGTATGGCGGAATCCTATCTGAAAGACAAAAAGCGAGTTTTGCCTTGTGCCGTTCATTTGCAGGGGTGTTATGGTGTTGAAGATCTTTATGTTGGCGTCCCTGTTGTCATTGGAGCCGGAGGAGCTGAGCGCGTCGTTGAGATTGATCTGGATGCCGGTGAACGTAAAATGTTTGACCATTCCGTGTCTGCGGTACGCGAACTTGTTGACTCTTGTCAGCGGCTTTTGAAGGGGTCTGGCCATGCCTGAGTTTTGTTTGATGAGTCTTTGGTCTGATAGAAAGATATTTTTAAAGGCGTCTGTTGCGTCAGGCTGCGAGAAAGGCGTTGGAAATGGAGAATAGAAATGAAGATTCATGAGTATCAGGCCAAATCTGTTCTTCGGGACTTTTCTGTGCCTGTTCTGGAGGGTTTTCCTGCCCGAAGTGTTGAGGAGGCCGTGGATGTTGCAGCTCGTCTTCCTGGTCCTGTCTGGGTTGTAAAGGCGCAGATTCATGCTGGCGGCCGTGGCAAGGGGGGAGGGATAAAAGTTGTCCATTCGCTTGATGAGCTACGCTCTGTCTCTGAAAAAATGCTTGGGATGACCCTTGTCACGCCGCAGACTGGTCCTTCCGGTCGTCTAATTCAGTGCCTGTATATTGAAGATGGAGTGTTGATTGAACGTGAATTGTATCTTGCCTGCCTGATTGATCGTAGCTGTTCCCGTGTTGCCTTTATGGCCTCTACAGAGGGAGGCATGGATATTGAAGAGGTTGCCTCCGGGACCCCGGAGAAAGTTTTGACGGTTCATATTGATCCTGCGACCGGCTTCCAGCCTTTTTACGGTCGCCGGATTGCTCATGCTCTTAGATTGGAGGGGCGTGAGATTGCACAATGCGTTGATCTTGTTGCGTCCCTTTATCGGTGCTTTACAGAGTCTGATGCGACTTTGCTGGAGATTAATCCCCTGGTTCTTACTCGTGAGAAGCGCCTGCTTTGTCTTGATGCGAAGATGCAGTTTGATAGCAATGCGCTTTATCGCCATTCGTCCCTCATTTCTCTTCGGGATCTTTCCGAAGAGGAGCCTGCGGAGGTTGAAGCATCGGCTCATGATTTGAATTATATAAAACTGGAGGGAAGAATAGGCTGCATGGTTAATGGAGCCGGTCTTGCTATGGCTACCATGGATATTATCAAATTATATGGTGAAGAACCTGCGAATTTTCTTGATGTCGGGGGCAGTGCGACGAAAGAGAAAGTGACGGAGGCTCTCCGGATTATTATGGCGGATGAAAATGTAAAGGCCATTCTGGTTAACATTTTTGGTGGTATAATGCGCTGTGATATTATTTCCTCCGGTATTCTTGCTGCTGCGGAGGATCTTGAGATTAAAGTTCCTGTTATTGTCCGCCTGGAGGGAACAAATGTAAAAGAGGGCAAGGCTATATTGGATCATTCTTCTTTTTCTGTTATTTCTGCCATTGACCTTGATGATGCAGCGAAAAAAGCTGTGCGTGCTGTAGGGGGTTTTATTTGATGCCGGTTCTTGTTGATAAGGAAACGAAAGTTATTTGTCAGGGTTTAACTGGTGCGCAAGGGACGTTTCATTCCGAGCAGGCCATAGCCTATGGGACCCAAATGGTGGGGGGGGTGACGCCCGGTAAGGGAGGCACGATCCATATTGGTCTACCTGTTTTTGATACAGTTGCGGACGCAGTTGATAAGACGGGGGCGAATGCGTCTGTCATTTACGTTCCATCAGCTTTTGCTGCCGATGCCATTCTTGAAGCCATTGATGCCCGTGTTGCGCTGATCGTCTGTATCACTGAAGGGATCCCTATTCTTGATATGGTGAGGGTTAAGCATGCTCTTTCTGGTTCCGGTGTGAGGCTGATTGGTCCGAATTGTCCTGGTATCATTACCCCCGGTGCGTGCAAGATTGGCATTATGCCGGGTCATATTCATCGTCCCGGTACGGTAGGGATTGCGTCTCGTTCAGGAACGCTGACCTATGAGGCTGTTGCGCAGACTACGGCGGCAGGTCTAGGACAGAGTAGCTGTATTGGGATTGGTGGTGACCCTGTTATCGGGACGGATTTCATTGATTGTCTGGAGTTGTTTTTAAATGATCCTGCTACGGAAGCCATTGTGATGATTGGTGAAATTGGCGGTAGTTCTGAAGAGGAGGCTGCGGCCTTTCTAAAGACATCGAAGATCAGGAAACCCGTTTTGGGCTTTATTGCTGGTATTACCGCACCTCCCGGTCGTCGAATGGGCCATGCCGGTGCGATTATTTCCGGGGGTAAGGGAGGTGCCGGAGACAAGATTGAGGCTATGCGCTCTGCTGGGATCAGTGTTGCTGACTCTCCTGCAAAAATCGGCGCGGCGGTAGCTGAATTGCTTGGTTAGGTGCCCCGGTTTTTTTAAAGCTCTTTGGACCTGTGTGTCTGGTTAGTATCTGTGTTTTTTACTTTCGGGGTTTTGGAGATAACATACATAATATTGGATCCGTGCTCTTTTTTCCTGCGTTCTTGTGTCTGGCTTGCGGTTTCATCTGGCCCGTTAGGCTCAGTGATCTCTGGAGATCCTGTTGTCCCTTTCTCCGGGGAATCCGGTGTGGCATTTTGTTCCTTTTTTGTCGCGTGTTAGTTCTGGTAGGTCATTTTAACTGAATAGCTTGAAGAGGCGAAACGGTCGCAATGGTCACATCTTTTTGGTGGAATGATGACAGTTCGAAACGGTAATGATTTTTATGCGCGCACTTCTTTTCTTCACGGTGCGAATGCGTCTTATCTGGAAGATCTTTTTGCGCGGTATCAGCAGGATCCTCTGTCTGTTGATGAGGATTGGCGTGCTTTTTTTTCGGGTTTGGCAGATAAGGGGGGCGTCTCTTCCTGCGCAACGCCTTCATGGAAAGCTTCTTATTGCTGTGAGGAAAGCTCTCTTTCGTCTCCTGGGAATGGATGGGATCCTGCTCTTGACGACGGGAAGTGGCCGACATCTCCGGAGGCGGTTGGTGATCGGATCAAGGCTGCAAGACAGGCTGCCGGTCTGTCTGTTAGTGATGACGAAATACGGCGGCAGACGCAGGAATCGATACGTGCGTTCATGCTGATTCTTGCTTATCGAACGCGTGGTCATCTTGAAGCGGACCTTGATCCGTTGGGGATGGTCAAGCGGGAAGCCTGTCATCCCGAGCTTGATCCTGTCTCTTATGGTTTTGGTCCTGATGACCTTGATCATCCTATTTTTATTGATAAGGCTCTTGGTCTTGAATTTGCTTCGTTACGACAAATCCAGTCTCTTCTTCGTCGAACTTATTGTTCCAAGATTGGTGTGGAATTCATGCATATTTCTGATCCTGATCAGAAGGCCTGGCTTCAGGCGCGCATTGAGGGACCGGATGTGTCTGTGTCTTTCACGCAGAAAGAGCGCCTGACGATTCTTGACAAGTTGATTGAAGCGGAGGGGTTTGAGAGCTTTCTGGATCTGAAATATACGGGTACGAAACGTTTCGGTCTAGATGGAAGCGAAGCGATGATCCCCGCGCTTGAGGAAATTATCCGTTGTAGCAGTGCGCTTGGTGCAAAAGAGCTTGTTCTGGGCATGTCGCATCGCGGTCGCTTGAATGTTCTGACGCAGGTTCTTGGTAAGCCTCACCGTGCCCTCTTCAA
Organism: Alphaproteobacteria bacterium; assembly: GCA_028599125.1. GTDB lineage: Bacteria > Pseudomonadota > Alphaproteobacteria > Rhizobiales > NORP267 > JAQRMX01. The sequence continues at coordinate 5,656 of JAQRMX010000029.1, forward strand.
TGAATTTAAGGAAGGCAGCTGCTATCCTGAAACGCTGGAATGGTCCGGGGATGTGAAATATCACCTTGGTGCGTCATCGGACCGTTCTTTTGATGATGCGCAGATTCATCTTTCCCTTGCGGCGAATCCGTCGCATCTGGAAATTATCAATCCTGTTGTTCTGGGCAAAGTGAGAGCGAAACAGGAACAGCATGGCTGTACGCCTGAAGATCGCCGTGCGGTGATTCCGCTTTTGATCCATGGTGATGCGGCTTTTGCCGGTCAAGGGGTTGTTGCGGAGTGTTTCGGGCTTTCTGGTTTGCGCGGTCATCGGACGGGTGGCTCGATTCATTTTATCGTGAATAATCAGATCGGCTTTACGGCATCGCCGCATCATACGCGTTCCTCTCCTTATCCCTCGGATGTTGCAAAGATGATTGATGCTCCTATTTTTCATGTTAACGGAGATGATCCTGAGGCTGTTGTTCACGTATCCCGGATTGCGACGGCCTTTCGTCAGACATTTCAAAAGCCTGTTATCATTGACATGTTCTGTTATCGTCGCTTTGGCCACAATGAAGGTGACGAGCCGTTTTTTACCCAACCGGGTATGTATCGTTGCATTCGTGATCATAAGAAGATTGTTGAAATTTATGGAACCTGCCTTTCCGATGCAGGTGTTGTGAGTGTATCTGGGATTGAGGAGCGGAAGCGTTCCTGGCGGCAGAAATTGGATGGGGAATTCAAAGCCGCCGCCACGTATAAGACAGAAACAGTTGATTGGCTTTCCGGCGCATGGTCCGGTGTCAGTATCGCTGATCGCAGAGATGAGCGTCGCGTTGGAAAAACGGGCTTACCCCTTGATCGTCTGAAATCTGTTGGCTTGTCTCTTTGCTCGATTCCGTCGGATTTTAACGTTCATCCGACGATCCGCCGTTTTCTTGATAAGCGGAAAAAGATGGTTGAAACCGGTGTCGGCATTGACTGGTCTCTGGCGGAGGCTTTGGCTTTCGGAACGCTTTTACAGGAAGGTCACCGGGTTCGCTTGTCCGGTCAGGACAGTGAGCGGGGGACGTTTTCGCATCGCCATAGTGTCCTGACAGACCAGGAAACTGAAGCGCGTTACACGCCTCTGAATCATCTTGAAGGCAAGCCAGCGCATTATGAAGTGATCAATTCTATTCTTTCGGAAGAGGCGGTTTTGGGTTTTGAGTATGGGTATAGCCTTTCTGAACCGAATGCTCTGACCTTGTGGGAGGCGCAATTTGGTGATTTTTCTAATGGTGCGCAAGTGATTTTTGATCAATTCATTTCTTCCGGAGAGCGCAAATGGTTACGAATGTCCGGTCTGGTCTGCCTTTTGCCGCATGGCTATGAGGGGCAGGGTCCGGAACATTCTTCCGCCCGTCTGGAGCGTTATCTACAGATGTGTGCCGAGGATAATATGCAGGTTGCCAATTGTACGACGCCGGCGAATTATTTTCATATTCTGCGCCGTCAGCTCTGTCGTCCATTTCGGAAACCTCTGCTTTTGATGACACCTAAATCTCTCTTACGACACAAGCGTGCGGTTTCAACATTGGAGGCTTTTGGTCCTGACGCCTGTTTCCACCGTGTTTTGTGGGATCATGCGGAATTATCTCTCTCCCCTGAGCCTTGGCTTGTTCCTGATCCCCGCATACGGCGTGTTGTCCTTTGTTCCGGAAGAGTTTATCATGATCTTTATGATGAACGGGAGCATCGTGACGTGAGGGATGTTTACCTGTTGCGGGTAGAGCAACTTTATCCCTTCCCCCGGAAGGCGCTTATCTCTGAATTGTCACGTTTCCGGCAGGCAGATATTATATGGTGCCAGGAAGAGCCTCAGAATATGGGTGCCTGGCATTTTGTGAAAGATTTTCTGGAGATGGTCCTGCAAGATATTGATGCTCGTGTGCGTCAGGCGCGTTACGCAGGTCGTCCTGCGTCTGCTGCGACGGCAACGGGGCAGATGGGACATCATAAAGAACAATTGCGCACTTTTCTTGGTGAGGTCTTTTCGTTTGAGTAAGGACCGTTGTTGCGTAAAGACCGTGGAATGGATTGTTTTAGTCTAGGATAGGGATAGTGATGGCGATTGAAGTCCGTGTTCCAGTGCTTGGAGAGTCTGTAACTGAGGCCAGTGTCGGCCAATGGCTCAAGACAGCGGGTGAGTCTGTGACAACAGATGAGCTTATTGTTGAACTTG
>JAQRMX010000003.1 GCA_028599125.1 Alphaproteobacteria bacterium
GGGGGCTGGTCCTTTCACTCTGATCAATTCCGGTCAATTGATTGGTTCTGTTAAATATCGCGTTTCTGCCATTCAATTAGGGGAGAGCAATAATATTCTTGTTCTTGAGGCCCCTTCTTTTCTTATCGGTAATATCATTTTGGAAGGAGAAACGCTGCTTGATATCAAGACCGGTTCGTCCCATTCGTTCCGGTGGGCTTTTTCTGGAAATGGAGAAATAAAGGAGGGAATCCCCTCTGCTTCGGGTCCTGTTCCTGTTTTTTACGATTCTGATAACAGGGTTGCTGCGAGCTTTGATTTAACTCATCTGGATGCTGATGGTTCTATTTTTGCTGGGATCTTGGGGCGAGTTTCTGATCTGATAGCGAAACGGCGTTTTGTCGAAAAAAAAATCCAATGGGTGAGTTGGGGTGCTAGTTTTCTGTCAAATAGTGACGTTGAGGAGAGGGAGGTGTTTGCAAGCCTAGGGGGACAGGTGAGGCAGTCCGGCATAGCAATAGGGTATGACTGCATTTTATCACCAGATTCTTTTGTTGGTCTTCTTTTGGGTAGTAGCAAGGGTGATTTTAATGGAAAAGAGATATTTTTTAAAACCTATAAAAGCGAAACAAGAGGCTTTTTTGGTTCATTTTATGGTTTCCATCAGTTAGGTAGCACTTTTGTTCAGGCAGCTTTTTCAGGGGGTATATCAGGCCATAAGGATACGCGCTACATTAATGACAATCATATGAATTTCGGTATTGATGAGGCATATGGGGAGTACAGCAGCTATTGGTTTTCTCCTGAGCTTACAGCAGGGGTGAGTTTTGAGTCTTCGCTTGGTTTGTTATTTAATTCGTCAATTCGTTTGCGTTATGCCCGTCAGTCTTTTTCTGCCTATGAGGAGATTAAATCAGCTTCAAACGTCTCCATGAGTGAGCGTGATTTGTCTCTCCTGGGAAGCCGCCTTGAGGTAAGTCTGAGCCAAAATTTAGATTCATTTCAGTTGAAAGCTCGCGCTGGTCTACAGTATGTTTATATCTTCGGTCAGGAAGACATTTCCTTGAATATGTTTGGACAAACCAAGAATGTGAGTATTGAATCAAGGCAACTACAAGATGCTTATGGAGGGCTGGATTTCAAGATTTTCCTAGGTAAGCATATCAATCTCACTGTCGGAGGTGAGCTTCTGTTTGGCGATCAGGCAAGCTTTATTACAATTTCTGGTTTGGACGTTTCTTTTTAGGTTTTTTCTTTCCGGAGTGCCTGATATTCCTATCCATTGTGTGAAGATAAGGCTGCCTAGTCGCTGCGTGAACGGGTTTAATGTCTCCTGACCTGCTTCTTTTGTTCAAAAGAGATGTTAAGGCTCCCGGATTTTCTGGAATAAAAAGCGGTCTGTCTTTTGAGGAAAGGGAGTTTTTTACTTTGCACGCCGATTGGGTCTGCCGGAAAGAACTGTGAGCCTGCGCTGGTAGTCGGAACGAGAGTTAATCCTTGATGTGATCAAGGAATCTGCGGCTGATTATGGTGACAACCGTGTGTAAGCTCAGTGTTAGTGCCGCGAGAATAATAACGGTTGCGAACATCAAATCAGTCTGTGCCTGCCCGTTGGCAAGCAACATCAGGTAGCCCAGTCCATGCGATGCACCGACCCATTCACCAATGATGGCTCCCATGGGTGCATAGACCGCAGCAAGTCGCAAACCGGACGCAAAACCAGGTAGTGCGTTGGGGATACGGATTCGGTACAGGATTTGCATCCTAGATGCTCCCATTGTGTGTGCCAGCTCAAGCCATCCCTCTGGTGTTTTTATTAGTGCATCAAAAAGGGTTGATGTAATAGGAAAATAAATAATGATAACAGTCATGGCGATTTTTGAACTCAGACCATAGCCGAGCCAAAGTGTTAAAATGGGAGCAAGTGCAAAAAACGGTATAATTTGGCTAAAGAGAAAGAGAGGCTGAAAGAAACGGCATGCTGTACGTGATGAAGCAAGAAGTATGGCTGAACACCAACCCAGAATCGATGCCAGGAAAAGTCCAGCAAGAATCTCAATGATTGTAATGAGCAGGTGATCGGCAAGCAGTCTGTGATGGGTCCATAGTGCCTGCAACACGCGATCCGGCCCCGGGAGAATAAAGGGGGGGGTGCCTGTGAGGATCGGTACAATGTACCAAATGAGCAGGAGAAGCGGAACAGCAGCTCTCATCATGTCTCCTCCATCAGGAGATGGAGAAGGCGCGACTGAAGGCTGAGGGTTTCCGAGGCGCCCCACCGCCGCGGTGGCGGTGGGGCGGTGCCCAGTGATAGATGAAAGCTCCGTGTTCTGGTAATCAGGAATATTTGATGACTCAAATGTGCGGCCTCAGCGACATCATGCGTAACATGAACAACGCTACGCCCGCGTAATAAGGAGGCAGAGAGGCTTTGCATCTGGATGCGGGATAAAGCATCAAGGGTGGAGAAAGGTTCGTCAAGTAGGATAACAGGCCTGTTTTCAAGAAGGGTTCGCGCAAGAGCAACTCTTTGTCTTTGACCAACTGACAGGGTGTGTGGTTTTTTTTCAAGGTGCTCAGCCAGTCCAACACGAGTGAGTATATCCTGAACGGCTGTCCTGTCAATTTTTTCACCACGCAACCGTGCGCCAAAGGCTGTGTTTTCTGATATATTCAGCCAGGGCATCAAAAAATCGGCCTGTGCCATCATAGTAATGCGTCCATTTAAAGATTTTTCGTCTTCCGTGCTGAGAGTTCCGTCAAGTTTTACATTTGTTGCTGTACCTGCCAGAACGCGTAAAATCGTTGTTTTTCCGACACCAGAAGGACCAAGAATGCATGTCCATCTGGCGGAAGGCAGGTTGAGGTTAAGAGGGCCACAAATGTGGGTTTCCCCAATATAGAGGGTTCCGGAAAGACAGATGGTTGGTGGTCGTTTCAGCATGACCTCATCCATTTTGCGTATGAATAATTTACCGGATTTTTTCGTGAACCAATGCTATTTTGATCGGGCATTTAACGAAGAAGAGGGTTCATGGTTGGTTGGCCCCAATGTCAACGGCTAACGCAGGAGTCTTGTAAATTTCCTCTATGGCTCCGATCTTGTAAAGAAAGGTTTCGAAACGTTGATAGCGTGCCGAGTCCAGGGCCGCAGGACTAAGAGAAAAACGAGGGAAGGTTTCTATCCAGGATTTTTCGTTCATTTCATTTTGTAATGCAGAGGACGTGTTACTGAAAAGGCTCCAGCTTTCCTGAGGATGATTTACGATAAATTGCGCTGCTTTTTCCGTTGCGATAAGGAAATGAAGGATCATCTCTTTATCCATAGTCTCAGGATTAGCAACATAGATAAGCTCATCATAGGGTAACAATCCTTCCTCTTCCAGATAAAAGCATCGGCTTGCGAAGCCTTTGCTTTCTATCACCTTTGTCTCAAAATTTCGGGTGGCACCGGTGACCGCATCAACTTGTCCTGACATAAGAGCCGTCGCCAGGGACCATCCCACATTTACGAAAATAACATCCTTAATTGAAAGTCCATTGAGTTGAAGAAGTGAGGAAAAGAGCATTTTGTCAACACCGGCAACGGAAAAGCCGACTTTCTGTCCCTTGAGATCAGCGATCTTTTTTATAGGAGAGTCCTTTAGTGTCAAAACACAGTTCAGAGGAGTTGCGATCAATGTTCCGACGCGCCTCAATGGCATGCCTGCGTGGACCTGAAGGTGGAGTTGCGGTTGATAGGAAATTGCTAGATCAGCACGGTGCGCTGCAACCATTTTGGGTGGATCCGCAGGATCAGTAGGCTGAATGATCTTTACATCCAGGCCCTGTTGTGTGAAGTAGCCTTTCTCTTTGGCGATGATGATGGGACCATGATTGGGATTAATGAACCAGTCAAGGATCAGTGTCATTTTTTTTTGCGCCACTGCAGGTGAGGCAACTGAAAAAATGAACAGGAACACAAGGGTCCGCAAGCTTCCATAAGCCATTTTTCTGTAGGAAAGGCTTCCCTGTTGCCACTTGGCTATATACAGAAATCGAGAGCCGTTTTCTTTCTTTTGATCTTCTGTATGCTTTCGAACGGGAGATGGGACAGTATTTTTCATTTGTTGACAATGATGTTGATTGTCTCTGGAGAGGAAGTAGCTGAATTCGGGGTAGATTTTTCTACGCATCTCAATTCTTCCTTTTATGTGTGTGCTCAGCGTAAGAGGCTAGACTCTTTGTGCTATCCGATGGCGCGAGAGCCGGGAGAGCTTTTTCTTTTCGCAAGATCTCACATTCGTAAAACAGGGAAGAGCTTCACAACCAGTAACCAGAACCTCCCAGAATCTCTTTTTTCTTCTTCCCCTTTTTCAAAGAAGAGGAGGTGAACGTATGAGAAAATCCGATATGAGCGAAACAAGCTCGTAACCCAAAGGTCGTAAGTTCAAGCAATTTTCCTTTTTATATAAAGGATCTAAAAATAAAAGAAGCATTCTTTGGGGGTGGTTTTTTCCTACGTGCGTTACTAATGCAGTAAATGTGTAGCAAATCCCAGAAAAACAGTTTTCAGGAATATATATATAGCTCTTAACTAAGGCAGACTTTATTCATTTCCTAAAAGGCTCCAAATCCTTTTAGTTAGACAGGAATGAGCGTAAAAATTTTCCTAAGGTGCCCAGTTTTTTTGAGGAAATTGATCAGTGAGGGGCTATGAGTTTGATGCAGCCCGGGAACAACAGATAGATTACCAACGAACTTTATACAAACAGAAGCTGCTTTTTTGTATGCGCGGCTGCTTTTGAAGTTACTGAAACAGGTCTTATATCGCAGTGCTGTGTCCCAATCAGGATTGGGTGCTATGCAGACAGTTAAGAAATTTGGTAGAAAAGTTAGATGCCTAAAGATAAATTAATGAGTTTCACAGAAGCGGATTTCAGGACTTTTTACTTTGAAGATCATTTCATCCATTGCGGTCTTTGGTCTCTGTAACGAAATAGAATCGTTTTTCACCATTTTCATCAATAAGTACCACATGGTCAGTATCATAATACTCTAAAGGCATTGAATTTTAGAATCAAGATAGAAAATTATCATAAAGGTAGCAGGTTCATTTGTTGCCTCTTCCATTCATTCCTGTTGAAATATTGAGCTTACGAAGTTAGCGTGAAGGACATTGGCATGTTTTTTCTGTTTTATCTTCTGTTAGGTCACAGAATTCAGAAGTTCTATCCCGGACCCCCCAGAAGCCCAATACCGAAGAAAGCAGTGAGAGCACGGAGTGAAATAAGAGCTTTTCATGTGAGAATATGTTGTCTTCATTATAGCGATAATCCCGTGAGTGACAAGCTATCTGCATCGGTATTTGTGGGCCTTGTTACAAAAAGGGGTTGATTGTTTCTTTTATAATTATTTGAGGAAAAGAAAGAATGACAACTCAAAAAGTCAAGATTGGTATCCTTGGAGCATCAGGTTATACGGGTGCTGATCTCGTTCGTCTGGCTGCGTGTCATCCTTATATAGAGATTGCTGCGTTGACAGCGA
>JAQRMX010000030.1 GCA_028599125.1 Alphaproteobacteria bacterium
AGAAGACTTTGCGTCTTAGTGCAACGATAGAAATTTATCCAATTTTTGCTTCTATCTATTCAACGGGAAAATCATTTAGGATAAAAGAGAGCACCGTTGTCACTTATTCAACATCAAATTTTGATATTGTTATGGTCCTTGATAATTCAAGATCTATGCAAGTCCTGTCGGACCAGGGCATTCCACGAATAGATGAACTCAAGAAAGCCTCAATCGACTTCTTAAATTTTTTCTTGTCTTCAAGTGAGGGTATCAAAGGGAAAGGCGGAAATGTCCAAGTCGGAATTGTTCCTTTTGGTTCTGTTGTGAATGTCGGTTCAAAATACAAAAATGCTTCATGGATGGATACATCTGCAATCTCTCCTATTCATTCTGAAAATTTTTTCAGGCCCAAAAATCGTTTTGAGCTCTATAATATTTTACATGAGACGTGGCCTGGCTGTGTTGAAGTGCGGCCGCAGCCCTATGATGTTCTTGATTACGATCCCTCACCCGTTGATATGCTTCCGGAAGAGCGTGCTCTGAAAACAAAAAGGTCAGCTCGTTTCTTTGTTCCTTGGTTTTTTCCTGATGAACCCGATCAGTATGTAAATATCACGTTTGGTGCAAGGATTCTGCCTATGTTTACTCGTCCTTTTACTTGGGTAAGAGGAAATTCCCAATATCAGAAAAGCTATCTCAATGACGATATCCTCATTGTTCCAAGAGAACTGAAAGTAACCTATAACAATAAAGAGGAAAAGAAGTGGCATGTTGAACGTTGGTTCAAACGATCAAAAATGCTAAGGAAATATGATCCAAAAAATCGTATTGCATCTGTTCTTACAGGCCCAGGAACCGGGTGCCGAGGCCTGGCTCTTCCACTCTCTGACCTGACAAATAATAAAAAGTTCCTCACTAAAGAAATTAAAAAAATGAGTCCATCCGGATCCTTTACCAATATCTTACAGGGCTTGACCTGGGGTTGGCGTATCCTGACACCGGGAGAGCCTTTCACTAAAGGGAATAAATCTCCGGATACCAAGCGATTTATCGTCTTGCTTACGGATGGTGTCCATAACTTGCCGATGGGCGAAAGAAACCCTCACCTCCGTGGCTATTCAGCTTTTGGTTATGGCTATAATAACAGGTTGCGCGTGGACAATTTTAATTTTGAAGACTTTCATACCACAAGTAAAAGAAACGTTGATCAATTTACTCGTAAGTCTTTGCGCAAACTGGACCTTCGTCTTTTAAAGGCTTGTAAAAATGTAAAAAAAGACGGCGTTGTTATATTTATTGTTGGTTACGGGTCAGCTCTGAGGAGCCAAAGATTTACTGATTTGTTAAAGGAGTGTGCATTTACACCTGAACATTATTTCTCTGCTTACGGAGTGTCCCTCAAGACCATTTTCTTTGATATTGCAAAGTCTATTTCCAAACTTCATATCAGTAAATAAAACTATGGAAAGGTGGAGGCTTTTTTCTGTATTCCGTGCTCTTTTTTTGTTCATGGCAGGAGATGTGTTTTGTGTCATGTTATTATTGATAAACTTCTTATTTGCGATGAACAAATTTTCCGGAAACAGAAATTGCGGCAAAGGTCTGTTTTTCCGAAATGCGTCATGTGTTTGTTACATTGTGGGCTTGCCCGGTTCATTAAAGGCTTGTTGAAAAGAGATTTTTTGGAGCCGTTTGCTTTTTTTCTCGTGTGTTTTCTTTTACTATGGTCCTGTGAATATGGACAGGGGCATATTCGTTTCTCTTTTTCTCTTTCTGATTTCCTTTTATATCTGCAATGGATTTTCCTGATCGCAATCTGTCTTCTTTTTGAATGGTCTGGAAATTCATTCGTTACCCGTGCTAAAGGTTGCGTTGTTGCGTCAGTCGTATGATATATAATATTGTTGATACGCGACGGGTTGAGGTATGCCCCTGATATTGAAACGTTTAGGCCGATAAACATGTTTCCCTGAAGTAAAGTTAAGGAGCGGGCGTGGTGGAACTGGTAGACACGCGAGATTTAGGTTCTCGTGGCGCGAGCCGTGGGGGTTCAAATCCCTCCGTCCGCACCATCTATGTTTGCTATGAACATGGTGTTGGAGGAGTGAAAAAGCGGAAATCGAGGCTCTGTTCCTGTTGAGCGAATTTTTGATTGTGAGAAATGGATGCAAGTTTTTGAAAAATTGTCAGATGGCCTTAAGCGAGAGATTCAGGTAGTCATTCCTTATGAGGATTTTAATTGTGAAATAAATAAGCATCTTAGCGAGCTCAAGGAGCGCGTACATGTCCCCGGATTTCGGGCGGGGAAGGTGCCGATTTCTCATTTACGTCGCCTTTATGGCCCTCAGGTGATGAAAAAGGCCCTTGATTCTCTTTTAAAGGAAACGAGCCGTAATGCTATCGAGAGTTGCTGTGAAAAGCTTGCTTTTCAACCGCAAATAGATCTTTCAGACTCTGTACAGGATCTTGAAATGGTTATCAGGGACAGGATTGATTTTTCTTACCTGATGAGTTTTGAAATTCTTCCGGAATTTGAGTTAATTGATTTTAGCAAGCTTGAGATCATGCGTATGGTTATCAGTATATCGGAGGAAAATGTTCTTGAGTCTCTTGAACATATTGCCGAAAGCAACAGACCTTACATCAAAAAAGAGCCTGGTAGTGTGTCTATCAGGGGTGATCGTCTGATCATAGATTTCAAGGGAATGTTAGATGGTAAACCGTTTGAGGGTGGGACAGGGGACAATGTTTCCCTGATTCTTGGTGCAGGTGATTATATTTCAGGATTTGAGGAAAAACTGGTCAATGTGATTACCGGGTCTGATCTTTCTTTCACGGTAACGTTTCCTGATGACTATCCTGTCCGGGCTTTGGCAGGACAGGAGGTTGATTTTATGGTCCATGTCAGAGAGATTTCTGGACCTAGTGAAACGACATTAAACGATGATTTTGCAAAGTCGCTTGGGTTTGAATCCCTTGATCTTCTTAAGGAAGCGGTTCGGTCACAGATTAGCAAAGAATACGATAGTCTATCGCGACAGAGTCTGAAACGTGCCCTTTTTGATAAAATGGAAGAAATTTATTCCTTTGATGTGCCGCCGACCTTATTACAAAGTGAGGTTACTTCTATTTGGAAGCAAGTTCAGCACGATATGGAAGAAAAGGGAGAAAAAATTGAAGATGGGTGTTCTCTTGAAGAGGAGACTCGTTCTGAGTATAAAAGGATTGCAGAACGTCGAGTTCGTTTGGGTTTAGTGCTGTCGAAGATCGGTGAACTCAACGGTATCAAGGTAACAGATAATGAGCTCAAAAAAGCCCTTGGTAATCAAATTCGCCAATATCCCGGTCATGAAGAGGAAATTTTTCAGCATTACAAAAATAATCCTTCTGCCCTTTCTGGTTTGCAAGCACCTGTTTTTGAAGAAAAAGTCGTTGATTATCTTTTATCCCTTGTAAAAACGATTGATCGGATTGTTGAAAGACATGAAGTGCTTAACTATCTTGAAGGAGAAGATTTTTTACTGCAACCGCTTGATCCACAGGTTGTAAAGAAGTTACCGAAGAGAAAAAAACAGTGAGTTCCAGAAAGGAAAGAAAGGACGAAAAATAGACTGGAGGGTATAAACAAGAGACTCTTTTCTGCCTTAATGATTTTTGTCTCGTTACAGAAAAACCTGTTCTAATCTTCCTTTAAGGGAGCATCCTTTTTACAGGGTCGTCTGTTTGCGCTTTGCTGTTTTTTCGTTTTGTCTGTTGTTCATTGTCCTGTTTTCTCCATATAAGGATTTAAAAAGGAGCTATATTCAGGAAGATATTGTAAAAATTTTTATCGTGAAAGGAAAGGGCTGAACGCCTGTTTTCTGTCCTTTTTATCAGATTGGTATACGGCTTTTCCATGCGGCATGGACGCAGGGGGACATGAACGCGAAGGAAAGGTGATGAAAGATCCGGTTGAGACTTATATGAACGTGTTTGTTCCGATGGTTGTTGAGCAGACCTCTCGCGGTGAGCGAGCATATGATATTTATTCACGACTGCTAAGAGAACGCATTGTTTTTGTTACCGGTCCCATTGAAGATCAAATGGCGACACTTGTTACAGCACAGCTTCTTTTCCTGGAGGCGACTGATCCGAAGAAAGAGATTTCTATTTATATCAATTCTCCTGGCGGGTTCGTGTCTTCAGGGATGGCGATTTACGACACGATGCAGTTTATTAATCCCGTGATTTCGACCTTATGTATTGGTCAGGCGGCCTCTATGGGCTCTCTTCTTTTGTGTGGAGGAGAGAAAGGACTTCGTTTCGCATTGTCCAATGCGCGTATGATGGTTCATCAACCCTCCGGTGGGTTCAAGGGACCTGCTGTGGATATACAGCGTCATGCCCAGGATATCTTGAATATGAAGAGGATAATGAACGAGATTTATGTTAAACACACAGGCCAGACCTATGCCATGATTGAAGAGACTCTTGATCGGGATCACGTGATGACATCAGAGCAAGCCCAGACATTTGGCTTGATTGACAAATCTTTGGTAACCCGCAGTGATATTCCCGGTATGCAGGATAATTCCGGGACAAGAGATAAAAAGGATTCATCATGAAATTTTTCTCCCTTTTCCTTATTTTTTCAGGAAAAGACAGAGGGGATGAAGGGTGTGTATCTTCTCTTTTTTCTATTGTTATTTTTGGGAGTATTAATAAATTCTTGAGTGCTCCGGCGATATTTTGAATAAGTAAGCGGTTTGAGGCGGAAGCGTTCTCCGTGAGAGGAGGGCTTTTTTGTTTCATAAGTGATGCGATATGTAGTTTGCCTGGTGGCGAAAAATGGGAGGGGTGATGAGCAAAGCAGGTAGCAGCGGTTCAAAAAGTACGCTCTACTGTTCCTTTTGTGGGAAGAGCCAGCATGAAGTGCGGAAATTAATTGCAGGCCCAACTGTATTCATTTGCGATGAGTGTGTTGAATTGTGCATGGATATTATACGTGAGGAGCATAAAGAGTCTTTGTTTAAATCTCGTGATGGTGTCCCCCCCCCCCGCGAGATATGCAACGTACTTGATGACTATGTTATCGGTCAGTTTCATGCTAAGCGCGTCCTTTCCGTTGCTGTTCACAATCATTATAAGCGTTTGAACCATGCCGGAAAGAACAGTGATGTGGAATTGGTAAAATCGAATATTCTTCTGATCGGGCCGACGGGATGTGGCAAGACTCTCCTGGCACAGACTTTAGCACGTATTCTTGATGTGCCGTTCACCATGGCAGATGCAACCACGCTGACGGAAGCGGGTTATGTCGGTGAGGACGTAGAGAATATTATCCTGAAATTGCTGCAGTCTGCTGATTATAATGTGGAGCGTGCGCAACGTGGTATCGTCTATATTGATGAGGTTGATAAAATTAGCCGAAAATCAGAAAATCCTTCAATTACACGTGATGTCTCCGGTGAGGGTGTCCAGCAGGCACTGTTAAAAATTATGGAAGGAACAATCGCGTCTGTCCCTCCGCAAGGGGGGCGTAAGCATCCGCAACAAGAATTTCTCCAGGTCGACACAACGAATATTTTGTTTATTTGCGGAGGTGCTTTTTCTGGTCTTGAGAAAATCATTACACAGCGTGGAAAAGTTACCTCCATTGGGTTTAATGCCAATATCAGAGCGCAGGATGATCAGCGGATAGGCCGGGTTTTGCAGGATGTCGAGCCGGAGGATCTTCTCAAATTTGGTTTGATTCCTGAATTTATTGGTCGTCTTTCAGTGATTGCGACCCTTGAGGATCTTGATGAGGAAACGCTTGTTAGAATTCTGACAGAACCGAAAAATGCCTTGGTTAAGCAGTATGAACGTTTATTTGAGATAGAGGATGTACGTTTATCATTCACCGAAGATGCTATACAGGCTATTGCGCGTAAGACGATTGAACGTAAGACCGGTGCGCGTGGTCTACGTTCAATTATGGAATCTATTCTCCTCGGTACAATGTTTGAGTTGCCAGGTCTTGAAACCGTGGAGGAAGTGGTTGTGTCTGGTGAGGTTGTTGAGAGTAAATCGCATCCTCTTTATATCTATGCGGATCGTACCGTTACCGGTGATGTTGGCAATAGCGCCTGACGGATCGATGTGTTAGTCTGAAATTCTCTGTTTTTCAGGAGATTCCTTTTTTATGTGAGTGAGCTCGTTATAGTTTTTGGATAGCGTGGATTTTGATCAGGGCAAAGGATGTTGTTCAATGGACGATGAAAAATCTGCAGATTGTGAGATGCCCGAGTTAAGCATTGGTGAACTGGGCAATAACGAGTCTGTCGATGAAGAAATGATTAGAGACAAGTCAGATTCAGATCTCTACCCTGTGCTGCCTTTGCGTGATACTGTTGTTTTTCCTCATATGATTATTCCTCTTTTTGTTGGGCGAAAAAAATCAATAAATGCTCTGGAAGAGGCCATGTGTGGTGAAAAACGTGTTTTTCTTGCCGTTCAGAGGAATGCCAGTGACGATAATCCTTCAAGGGATGAAATTTTTCAGTTAGGAACATTGGTTAATATCCTGCAATTGCTGAAATTGCCTGATGGAACTGTGAAGGTTCTGGTGGAGGGGGGCTCTCGGGCTCGTGTGGAACGTTACACAGCGTGTGAAGAATATCTTGAAGCTGTGGTTGTTCTTCTTGAAGATGACAAGAGTAATTCCGTCAAGCTTGAAGCGCTTGGACGCTCAATGATCACTGAATTCGGAAATTATATAAAATTGAACAAGAAGGTACCTCCCGAAATACTTGCCTCTTTAGAACAGATTGATGATTATTCCCGCCTAGCTGATACGGTTGTTTCTCATTTGAGAATCAAGGTCGTTGATAAGCAGGGGGTCCTGGAGATGACGTCTCTTGTGCAGCGTTTGAGCCATGTGCTAGGACTGATGGAAAATGAAATTTCTGTCCTGCAAATGGAGAAGCGTATTCGAACTCGCGTCAAATTGCAGATGGAGAAGACTCAACGTGAGTATTATTTAAACGAGCAAATGAAAGCGATACAGAAGGAACTTGGTGATTCCGTAGAGGGGCGTGATGAATTCAACGAGCTTGAAGAAAAGATTGAGAAGACCAAGCTTTCTTCTGAAGCGCGGGAAAAGGCTTTAGGAGAGTTCAAGAAATTGCGTCAAATGAGCTCCATATCGGCGGAAGCGGCTGTTGTGCGTAACTTTCTTGACTGGCTCCTTTCACTTCCGTGGGGCAAGAAGAGCAGGGTGAAAAAAGACCTGAATGAAGCGCGGGTTATCCTTGATAGTGAGCATTACGGACTAGAAAATATCAAAGAGCGGATCATTGAGTATTTAGCTGTGCAGAATCGAACAAATAAGCTGAGAGGGCCGATTTTGTGTTTGGTCGGGCCTCCCGGTGTTGGAAAAACCTCTCTTGGCAAATCAATGGCAAGGGCGACCGGGCGTGAGTTTGTTCGCATGTCCCTTGGCGGTGTGCGTGATGAGGCGGAGATTCGGGGGCATAGGCGAACTTATATTGGCGCTATGCCAGGGAAAATAATCCAATCAATGCGCAAATCAAAGACAGTGAATCCGTTGTTTTTGCTTGATGAGATAGACAAAATTGGTGCAGATTTCCGTGGTGATCCATCTTCCGCTCTGTTAGAAGTGCTTGATCCGGAACAAAACAAGGCCTTTAATGATCATTATATGGAAATTGGTTACGATCTTTCAAATGTGATGTTCGTTGCAACGGCAAACACGCTTAATATTCCGCTTCCTTTGATGGATCGTATGGAAATTATCCGTATTGCTGGATATACAGAAAGTGAAAAGCAAGCCATTTTGCAGAATCATCTTGTTCCAAAAGTGTTCCGTGAGCATGGCCTAAAATCAGGTGAGTTGTCTGTTGATGATGAGTCATTTTTAGCCTTGATCCGAGAATATACGCGAGAAGCGGGCGTGCGTAGTCTTGAGCGTGAACTTGCTAAACTTGCCCGTAAGGTTGTTAAAGGGTTGACTCTCTCTGGAGAGTCGTCAATTAAGGTCGGCAAGGAGGCTCTGCATAAATTTCTTGGTGTACCAAAATATGAGTTTGGTCAGGTTGAGCTTCGGGATCAGGCTGGTGTTGTTATGGGATTGGCATGGACGGAAATGGGAGGAGAGCTTCTGATCGTTGAATCCACTGTCATGTCAGGACGGGGGCGTGTAACAATTACAGGAAATCTCCGAGATGTGATGAAAGAGTCAATATCTGCTGCCAGTGCGTATGTGCGTTCGCACTCTGCTGATTTTGGAATTAATCTGGAGTTCCTGAAGACACGGGATGTTCATGTGCATGTGCCTGAGGGAGCTACACCAAAGGATGGACCATCGGCTGGTGTCGCAATGGTAACAACGATCGTGTCAGCAATGACAGGAATTCCTGTTCATCGTGAAGTTGCTATGACTGGTGAAATTACTCTGCGGGGACGTGTTCTTCCAATCGGAGGACTAAAGGAAAAATTGCTCGCGGCCCTGCGGGGTGGTATCAAGACAGTGTTGATTCCTCAGGGAAACGTGAAGGATTTGGATGATATTCCTGATGATGTGAAGAAAAGGCTGGATATCGTTCCTGTAAGTGAAGTGGATGAGGTTCTCGCTCGTGCTCTGATCCGTCAGCCTCAGCCTATTGATTGGGAAGATGAGAAGTGGAAAGAAAAGAAAGTTGGAATTGATAATTCTGTTAGTAGTGTCGCGCGGGATGATAGTTGTTCTCCTCTGACTGCGCATCGGTTTGTATACGAGAATTTAAAAATAGGAGATGTGGACGGAGTTTGTTTTCTGGGTTGAGGTGATAGTCTGTCGCTCCGTCATGTATGTAATTTTGTAAACTCAAGAGTGATTCTTTTAAGCTAGGAGAAATACATATCGTGAATAAAAGTGAATTAGTGGCTCGTGTTTCTGAGAAAGTAGGTCAGTCCAAGAGTGTGACGTCAGATTTAATTGAATCGACCTTTTCTATTATTGAATCTGCTTTGGCAAAAGGGGAGGAGGTTCGTATTGTTGGCTTTGGTAATTTCGTGGTAACGGAACGGGCGGAGTCGACAGGTCGGAATCCGCGAACTCATGAGGTTATTAAAATTCCTGCATCAAAGTCTCCCAAATTTCGTCCTGGGAAGGCTCTGAAGGATGCTGTAAATATTTCGTAAATATTATTTTGTTCTTTTTTGGGGGTAGTAAATTCAAGTAAGTGGGTATAAGAGGAAGTCCGATCCCTTTTAGGTTTACTTCTTTTCTGTTGAAGTTCCGGACGTATTACAATGACGGATCGGAGACGTGTTCTTGAGAACTCTTATAGGGGCGGTTAGCTCAGTTGGTAGAGCTCTTCGTTTACACCGAAGCTGTCGGGAGTTCGAGTCTCTCACCGCCCACCATTTTTGGCTCTTTATTTTTCTATTTTCCTTTTTGCGTTTTGCCTTTACAGGACAGACAAAAGGATATACGGAGCAGATAAAGTTTCATTTCATCTGTCCTACCCATCGTACTGCTTGCGCTGGTCACTTTCGCAGACCTGTTTGATAACACCTGAGACGGTCTACAAGCGTTTCTGATCTTTTTATTGATCAGAAAATGATCCCAAAAGGGGGCATTGATCCCGAGGCGGGCGTTACTGAAAGCTCTGCACTATGCTATAAAAAAGGGCAGATACCGTCACGAAAAAGATAGGCAGTGCAGGGAACCAGATAATGCACTTCTTGAACAGTGCGGTTTAAATCCTTGAGTAAACTGGAATTTTACTTAATTTTTATTCTGAATCGGATTTCATAGGTATGGAAAATCAACCGGTATGGGAGCAAGGATCTTACAAAATACATGGCCAGTTACCCGGGAACACTGATGCTCTCCGAGCTAACTGCTTGATAAGAGTCTGAAACAAGATAAAAGAGAAGAAAATGAAAAAAAGACCGGATAATTGAAAAAAAGACTTGCATTAGAGGTAAAACAGAGATTTCTGATAAATGATTAAAATAGCAAATGGAACAATTGCTGAATTTGCAAGCTTCAGACTACCCCCCCTTTCTGTTTCCATGGGTTGAATCAGGGCGGAGAAGATCGTCATATTCAGGACTGAAAAAGAATAGCGAGTTATTGAGCAGCAAATGAACCGGGAGAGTCATAATGCAAGCGATTTTTAACGTTTGTTAATATCTTCCTGCGCTGCAATGGGAGATATCCTGTGAGCCTTTTATTAAAATTACGTAAAAACTTTTTAACAGGAATCATGATCGCCGCGCCAATCGGTATCACTTTTTACATTGTGATTTCGTTTGTCCAACTGGTAGACGATATGATCAGGCCTATTTTTCCTGATGCATACAATCCGGAAAATTATCTCCCCTTCAACATTCCCGGGATCGGGTTCATATTTGTGATCATTATTCTAACTTTTCTGGGTGCTGTGGCCTCTCATTTCATGGGAGCGGCTATTCTCTCTTATGGGCAGATTCTTCTCAAAAAACTCCCCTTAATTCGCAATCTTTATACTGCATTAAAGCAAATCTTTGAAACGGTGCTTTTAAAAGAGGAGAGAAACTTTAAAGAGGTAGGACTTATCGAATTTCCGCGACTCGGTGTCTACGCAATCGTTTTTCTGTCAGCTTCCATCAGGAAAAAGGGCGCTCTCAGCCCTGGAGATGAAAACGAGATGATAAGTGTGCTTTTGCCAACTGCTCCCAATCCTACATCCGGGTTTCTTCTGTTTGTCAAGCGCAAAGAATTGATTCTCCTAGACATTAGTGTTGAGGATGCCGCGAAAATTGTCATTTCTGCAGGAATCCTTATACCTGAGAATGTGAAGTTTCACTTTGGGACTGATTTTATTACTCCTGATAACGGTCACACAACGTAGGAAAAAAACAAAAAATAATCCCTGAATGACGATCTCAAATGATGAAAATCTATCCTGGAAAAATGCAAATAGGAGGACAATTCAGGAGCAGATATCAGAAAATTATGTCCTTTTTGTCGTCTTTATCCTAACAGATCCTTCCCTTTCAAACAAACGAAACAAAAGACGCAGTCTCTGTCCGCGGCTACCTGAAAAATCGGGATCAAGGTCAATTTGCTTCCGGGCATCCCCATCCGCTAATTGTTGCAGTTCCCCATGTGTATCAGGGCAAACGAGCCGAAACCCCGAAGTGCCACTTTGCCGAATACCGAGCAAATCACCTGCACCGCGCAGGCGGAGATCTTCTTCAGCGATATAAAAGCCATCATTTGATTCTCGCAAAATACGAAGCCTCCGGGCCGGAATCTCGTCAATCGGGATTTTGTAAAGCAGGAGACACGTCGACTGTGCGTCACTCCGGCCAACCCGACCCCGTAGCTGGTGAAGTTGTGCAAGACCAAAACGTTCTGCATGTTCAATCACAATGATCGTTGCTTCCGGGACATCAATCCCGACTTCAATGATGGTTGTTGTTACAAGAACGGAAAGAGCCCCTTTGATGAAATCATTCATCACCTTTTCTTTTCCAGACATACGCCCATGCGCAAAACCAACACATGAACCTAAAGAGGAACGGAGTGATTTATAACGGGTTTCAGTTGACGTGATATCTGATTTTACAGACTCCTTGACCAAAGGACAAACCCAATAGGCTTTCATACCTCTTTCGATTGCATGGCGAAGACGAAGGATCACTTTGTCAATTTGTTCCAGTGGTATGATACGGGTGTCAACAGGCTTGTGTCCGGCAGGCTTTTCTGTAAGCCGGGACGATTTCATGTAACTAAAATGGCTTAACATCAAGGTGCGTGGAATGGGTGTTGCTGTCATGATCAGCAAATCTGCCGCATACTGTCCTTTTTCACGCAGTGCCGAACGCTGATGCACCCCGAAGCGATGTTCCTCGTCCACAACGGCAAGGCCAAGATCAGAAAAGCTGACATCCTCCTGAAAAAGCGCATGAGTTCCAATAATGATATGAATAGTGCCCGATGCCAATTCTTTTAATATCTGTTTCCGTTCACCATGTTTCTGGCGCCCCGTCAGTAGGGCGCAATTAATGCCGTTCTGCTTACAGAAGGGAGCGAGCGTCCTGAAATGCTGTTGCGCGAGAAGGTCTGTCGGCACCATCATAGCTGCCTGACAGTCTGCTTCTACGACCATGGCCATCGCGAGAAAGGCAACAATTGTCTTCCCGGACCCCACATCACCCTGCAACAAACGGACCATGCGGGAGGAAGCCGTTAGATCCGCTTTAATTTCATTAATGGCGCGTTTTTGTGACCCCGTCAGAGGGAAGGGGAGGGAGGCATAAATAGCCTCTGTAATTTGCCCGGTAATTTTGAAAGATCGTCCTGTACGGTGATTCATCCGTATATGAGTGAGTTGATTGGCCAGAAATTCATCGTAGGCTAGCCTTTGCCGCGCCGCTGATGAAGGCAGGATATCTTCAGGTGTTTCTGGCCTGTGGATAATTTGCAGTGCCAAATTGATATCCGGCCAGTTTTTTTTGCGCAATAATTCTTTATCTTGCCATTCAGGAAGAGTCGGTAGGCAGGCAAGGGCTTCTTTATACAGGCCGATTAAGGTAGGATTTTTCAGGCCAGCAGTAAGAGGATAAACTGGCTCAACGAGAGGCAAATCCGTGAGAGATTCAACGATATAATCCGGATGGGATATTTGGAAAGATCCATTGAACTCGGCCACACGGCCACTTATGAAGCGGGTTTCTCCGGAAGGTAAAAGCCGTTTTAGATAAGTGCGGCTTACCCCAAAAAAAATAAGATCTACACAACCGACATTATCATGGCAATGTACACGGTAAGGTTGCCGTTTTATCCGGGGAGGGACATGATCACCAATTGTTACCTGAACAGTCACCATTTTTCCTGTACATAATTGGTTCAGAGCCGGAGAGAGACGGCGATCAACAGAGGATTCAGGAAAAAAGAAGAGAAAATCTAAAATCCGTACCTCAACGCCTGTTTCTGTCAGACCAAGAAGCTTTTTGATTAGCTGTGCACGCCTGAGATTGACAGAAGGAAGGTTTTGTAAAGACGTGAAAAAAGGGGCAAGAATATCGTGGCTCATACATCCTCGCTTTGAAAGGGATTGTAATTTTTTGCGCCTGAAACGTCTTTGAATCAAAGGCAAGAAAAGGGGTACAGGGATTGACAGAAGGAAGGCAATGTCGGCATGATTTTCTTCAGCAGTTCCCACATGCTTTAGTTTGCAGGATTAAGGAATGAACGGCAATATTGAAAAACAGCGTCGCAGACTATATTTTCGTGCGTGGCATCGAGGGATGAAGGAAATGGATTTAATCTTAGGAGCTTTTGCAGATCAGAATCTAGCGCAAATGAGCGGAGAGGAGCTCTTTATGTTTGAGTCTGTCATAGCTCTTCCAGATGACAAGCTGTTTGCGTGGATAACCGGTTGTACAAAAGTTCCAGAGTCCAAACGATCCCCGATTCTGGATCAGATTTGCCTGAAAGCACAGCATCAGATAACAGCCTGCGACACGCCGTACATATCGAAATCGGAAAGACAGTAATTTCCTGCACTGTGGGGCACAGTTATGCAAGCATTGGTGGTTTCCGAGGGGGGAGATAAAAGAGGTGTCCATTAAAAATATTGATGTTTCCTCCAGACAGATGACCTGTTTGACAGGTGTTCCTTCTGGGTTTGACGCACATATTCTCAAAGAATTGGCACTTTTAAAATGGAACGAAGACAGGAATGAAGGTCCCGTTCAGCTTGTTCATATTTCCCTAGATGAACAAAGGCTGTCCTCTCTTGCTTCGCACCTCTTGTTTTTTGCTCCCGATTTGGATGTTTTGCAGCTTTCCGGTTGGGATTGTCTTCCTTATGATCGAATCTCGCCAAGCTGTGCAATAAGCGGCCACCGCATGGTCACACTTGGTCGTCTGGTGCCCCGGTCCGGCATAGCCAATTCTCCTCAAACCCCGAAGATTCTTCTTACCACGATTAACGCGGCAGTCCAACGTCTTCCTTCCCGGAAACTCGTTTTTTCAGGTGTAAAATGTCTGCTTCCGGGACAGGAGATTAATATGAAAGAACTCATAGACTGGCTTAACGGGCATGGGTATGAACGAGTCTCCACCGTTTCCTATCCGGGCCATTTTGCGCCACGCGGAGGGATTCTTGATTTATTCTCTCCGAATGAGGAAAATCCTGTTCGTCTCGATTTTTTTGGTAACAGGCTGGAATCAATTCGTACCTTTGACGCAGAACGTCAGTGTACTATTTCACGCTTATCTCGCCTTGAAATTATTCCCATGAGCGAAGTGAACCTGAATGAAGAAGGGATTGAGCGATTTCGTTCGGGATATCGTGAAATATTTAAAGTTGCCGGCCGAGATGAACGGCTCTATGACGCTGTGAGTGCTGGGCACCGGTCACCGGGGATAGAACACTGGCTCCCGTTATTTTACGAAAATATGGAGACTCTTTTCAATTATTTAGGTCACGTTATCGTTACTTTTGAAGAAGAAACAGAGGCAGCAATCACGGCTCGGTTCAAGCAGATTACGGATCACTATCAGGCACGTCTAGATCATAAGGCAAGAGATTTATGGTCACAGCCATACAGACCTTTGCCGCCGCATACTCTCTATCTTGACCAGAAAGAGTGGAAGAGGATCCTTTCGGATCATCCTAAATTTTGCCTTAGTTCATCAGAAATTCCAGTCCGTCCTGGTCTTCCTTTTATTAATATGGGAGCCACTTGTGGGCAGCCATTTACCATTGAACGCCTGTCCAGAAAAACGAGCCTCTTTGAAGCAGTTGCCTCCCGCATAAGAAAGATTATTGAAGCCAGAGAAAAAAAAATCGCTATCGCCTGTCGTTCCCAAATGTCTCGCGACCGGATGTCTGATTTTCTCGTTGAGTATAAATTTGAAAATATCAAAATTGTTGAGAATTGGCCTCAGATGAAGGACCTACCCATAGGGCCTGTTTACCTTGTCATTATTGACCTCAAAACAGGATTTGAATCTGAGGATATCGTTTTTATTACTGAACAGGATATTTTTGGGGAACACCGGCCATACCTCGAAAAACGTTCAAAAAAAAGCATTGATTTCCTCAAAGATGTTTCTGTTCTGTCATCTGGTGATCTGGTCGTTCACATAGATCACGGCATTGGACGTTTTGAAGGATTATATGAAATTAACGCGGCAGGTGCGCGACATGATTGCCTGGCATTGCTTTATGCCGAAGGCGGAAAACTCTATCTGCCTGTAGAAAATATAGAACTTCTTTCGCGTTACGGCTCTGATATGGCAGATGTGCCGCTTGATAAATTAGGGAACGTCGCATGGCAAACACGCAGAACGCGTTTAAAGGAACGCATTCATAAGATGGCAGGGGAACTGATTAAAGTTGCCGCAGCCCGGAAATTGCTTACTGCTACACCTCTCATTCCTCCAGACGGACTTTTTAAGGAATTCTGTGCCAGATTTTCATTTGAGGAAACAGAGGATCAGAAAACAGCAATAGACGCTGTCCTAGACGATCTTTCATCAGGCCGTCCCATGGATCGCCTGATCTGTGGCGATGTTGGTTTCGGAAAGACAGAGATTGCCGTGCGTTCCGCCTTCGTTGCTGCCATGGCTGGATGTCAGATTGCTGTTATCGTTCCGACAACGCTTCTTGCGCGGCAACATTTCCAAACTTTCAGTGAGCGTTTCAGTGGATTGCCTATCAAAATCGGTCAAATGACAAGGTTTACCAATCTCAAAGATATGTCCACCCTCAAAAAAGATATGAAAGACGGTACAGTTGATATTGTTATAGGGACACACGGCTTGCTTGGAAAATCTGTTGTTTTTCATAATTTGGGGCTTGTCATCATAGATGAAGAACAACATTTTGGGGTTGTTCACAAGGAGCGTTTAAAACAATTCCGGTCTGATTTGCACATTTTAACCCTTACTGCCACGCCGATTCCGCGAACGTTGCAACTTGCTTTGTCAGGCATTCGTGAGCTTTCAATTATCGCGACCCCTCCCCAGGGTCGGCTGTCAGTCCAGACATTTTTAACTCCCTTTGATCCCGTCACGCTACGCGAAGCATTATTACGTGAACAAAGCCGAGGAGGACAGACTCTGTATGTTTGTCCTCGTATCGCAGATATCAAGGAAGTTGAAGAGTTTTTGTCGGGATATGTGCCTGAAGTCAGCGTCACTGTTGCCCACAGCCATGTTTCTGCAAATGATCTAGAAAACAGGATGATAGCGTTTTATGAAGGGCGCTTTGACGTCCTTTTGTCAACTACGATCATTGAATCCGGTCTTGATATTTCAACGGCTAACACGCTCATCGTGCATCGGGCTGATATGTTCGGTCTGGCACAGCTTTACCAGATACGAGGGCGTGTCGGAAGATCCAGAACACGTGCTTGTGCAATTCTGACTTTGCCGCCCGGTCACAGGCCGAGCGCTGTGGCTGAGAAACGTCTGAAGGCGCTTCAGTGTCTTGACACACCGGGTGCAGGATTCATGCTGGCAAGTCATGACCTTGATATCCGTGGTGCCGGTAATCTGCTCGGTGAAGAACAGTCCG
>JAQRMX010000031.1 GCA_028599125.1 Alphaproteobacteria bacterium
GTCAGGATCATACGCCTCCAGAAACAAAAGGGAACAGAAAATGAAAAAGGAACGAATCACAATCAGTGAACGGGCTGTTGCGCGTATCGCTGTTCTCCTTTCTTATGAGCAGACAGATTTTATGTTCCGGATTCGCATTTCCGGTGGAGGATGTTCCGGGTTTCAGTATATGTTCTCACTTGATAATAATACCGCAGAAGATGACATCCTCATTTCTCATGGGGACGCAAAAGTGGTTATCGACCCCGTTTCACTAGTTTACATGGAAGGATCGGAAATTGATTTTGTAGATGAGCTAATCGGTCAATCCTTTAAAATCAGAAATCCTAATGCAAAATCCTCTTGTGGATGCGGAGCAAGCTTCTCTGTTCAGCTCCACGAAGAAAAAAATTTGGCACAAACTGAAAACAAACAAAACTGAAAACAAACAAAACGCAAGAAACATCAACCGGTTTCGTAAAAAGTCAATCAATAACGCATAGCGTATCAAAAAGAACCTTTACCGAAAAAAAGCGAGAGAAAATGAAAATTGCAACATGGAATATCAATGGCATAAAAGCCCGCTTACCTAACCTGTTGCTGTGGCTGAAAGAAAATATGCCTGATATCGTCTGCTTGCAGGAAATCAAGTCAGTTGAAGAAAAATTCCCTTATGAACCATTTGAAGATTTAGGCTACAATGTATCAGTCTGGGGACAGAAAAGTTTCAATGGTGTCGCGATTCTCTCCAAAAAACGCATTGATGAAATTATTTGTGGGCTTCCAGGCTCTGCGCAAAACGAAAATGAACAGGCACGATATCTGGAAGCTGTCATTTCCACAGACCAGGGCGCTATCCGTGTAGCATCAATCTATCTCCCGAATGGAAATCCAGTTGACAGTGAAAAATTTACTTACAAACTAGACTGGATGGACAGGCTATATGCCCATGCGCAAAAATTACTTAAATACGAGGAATTTCTTGTGCTTGGAGGCGATTATAACGTCATTCCCGAACCCCACGACATATATAATGTTGAAGCGGTTCTTGATAATGCCCTTTTCCAGATTGAAAGCCGGACGAGATACCACTCCCTTCTGGCTTTGGGCTATTCCGATGCAATGAGAGCCTGTCACGATGGGACTGATCTTTACACATTTTGGGATTATAAGGATGGTGCATGGAAAAAAAACAACGGCATGCGCATTGACCACCTCCTTTTGTCTCCACAAGCTAGCGATCATCTTGTTAGCGCAGAAATTGACGCAAAAACAAGGAGCTGGGAAAAACCCTCTGATCACGCGCCCGTTATTGCTGTTCTTGACCTATAAAAATAAACTCTCACAAGCCGAGTAGCGCGTTTCAGGACTCAAAGCCTGAATACGTACGACGTACCAGAAAAGCAGAAAAAATTATAAGCCAAAACAGACGATAGCCAGAACCATGAGATCATTTCAGAGCGCTTAACACACGCGCCAGAGATTCGTAAATCTTATCACGAGTTAATTCTGCTTCCAGGCAAACGGCCTTCTGCTTCTCAACCACATGTTCAGGTGCACGGCTTAAAAACGCTGCATTGGAAAGATTTATATTCATCTTTTCGATACGGGTCGTTATCTTCTCGACCTCGCCCTCCAGTCGCAATTTCTCAGCCTCAAGATCAACAACACCAGCCAAGCACAACGCAACAACACAGTCATCCGAGACAAACTCAACTGAGTTATCCGGTGCATGAGGAAAAAAATCTACGCAATCAATGCGCCCAAGTTGCTTCAGAGAGGTTGCATGAAGGTCTACACGCTCACGAATCCGTGATGACGCTGAAATAAAAGCAAGAGGAATCAAAGAGCCAGCCGGAACATTAATTTCCGCACGGACAGATCTGATTTTACTGACCAGATCAATAAGCCACTGCATCTCTTCATCTGCATCCCTGTCAGAAAGAGAAGAAAAATGCGGCCAAGACGATAAAATCAGAAGATTATCACGACCACGTACCGCATCACCCGTCTCCAACCATAATTCCTCAGTGACAAAAGGTATAAACGGATGCAGCAAAAGCAAAATCTGATCCAGAACCCAGGCCGTCATGGATTGAATTTCTATCTTCTCCGCTTCATCAGGTCCATTCAAAACAGGCTTTGCCAGCTCCAGATACCAATCACAGAATCTGTTCCAGACAAAACGGTAAAGAAATTCCGCCGCTTCATTATAACGATGCCGCTCAATGTCTGACGTAACCGAAATAACAGCACGCTCCACCTCACCCGCAATCCAGCGGCCGGGTAGCGTTTTGCAATGCCCTGGATCAAAGTCCTTGCGAAGAAAGCACTCATTCATTTGGGCAAAACGCACGGAATTCCAAAGCTTGGTTATGAAATTACGATAGCCTTCAAGCCGGCCCCTGGAAAGCTTTATATCACGACCCTGAGCTGCCATAATAGACAAGGTAAAACGGAGTACATCCGCACCATGCAGTTCAATCAGCTCCAGAGGATCAATGACATTACCTTTAGATTTGGACATCTTCTGTCCAGACTCATCCCGAACAAGGGCGTGAATATAAACTGTTTTAAAAGGTTCCTTTTTCGTAAAATATATCCCCAGCATCATCATGCGGGCTACCCAGAAAAAAATAATATCAAAACCGGTAACAAGAAGGTCTGTCGGATAGAAGCGCTGAAATTCAGATGTATCATTCGGCCAGCCTAGTGTCGAAAATGGCCAGAGACCAGAAGAAAACCAGGTATCAAGCACATCCTCATCCCGGAAAAGAACAATGGACGGGGCGGCTGTTATTTCACATTCGGCAGAGCGGGACATATCCGTTTCCCGATCATTCCCTGCAATGGTAACTTCATATTCAGGGGGATAAAAATCACGTGCAAGCGTAAGAGCTTCATCTTCCGTTCCGGCAACAAAAATTTCACCCTGTCTAGACGGAAAACCGGAATCAACAGCTCTGGGATGCTTCGGGCCATACCAGGCCGGAATCTGGTGTCCCCACCAGAGCTGCCGCGAGATACACCAAGGCTGAATGTTCTGCATCCAATCAAAATAAGTTTTTTCCCAGCTTTTCGGGACAAAAACAGTACGACCCGCCTTTACCGATTCAATCGCCGGAACAGCAAGAGCTGAAGCATCCAGATACCACTGATCAGTCAACCACGGTTCAATCAACTCGTCAGAACGGGTCCCAAAAGGAACCATATGTGTATGTTCATCAACCTTTTCCAGAAACCCTTTCCGTTCCATCATCTCAACGACCCGGATACGGGCATCAAAACGCCCAAGCCCATGTAAAGCCATCGTCTCTTCTGGTGGATGACACGCCTTCAGAAATGCCGCATTTCCTTCTAGGAACAGGCAGGCAAACTGATCAAAAACATTGATTCGCTCAAGATTATGTCGTTTTCCTAATTCAAAATCATTGAAATCATGCGCAGGTGTAATCTTAACAGCACCTGTCCCCTTCTCTGGATCAGAATAGGAATCCGCTACAACCGGAAGTCGACGACCGATAAGAGGCAAAATAACATGCTTCCCGATCAAGGCCTTATAACGCTCGTCTTCAGGATGTACAGAAATGGCGTATTGTGGGCTTTACCTAACAAGGTTCTGTTCTATTCCCGATGGTGGACCTTAAAGGAGAACGCAACCCCCCGGATATTTAATTAAAAATAGAAATTGAA